>NZ_PYSV01000025.1 GCF_003028415.1 Deinococcus arcticus | reverse complement strand
TGGGGTAGGTCAGTTACGCGTTACTCACCCGTGCGCCACTAGCTCCGAAGAGCCCGTTCGACTTGCATGTCTTAAGCACGCCGCCAGCGTTCACCCTGAGCCAGGATCAAACTCTCCAAAAAATGGTTATCACTGACCGAAGTCAATTGATACAGTCTGATGCCTCGCTTGCGCTTGGCTTGCCCTCTCGGGCTTCTTTTCGCAGTCCGCGAGCGGACTGCTCTTCGTGAATCTGGAGACATCCGGGGGGATGTCTGCTCACACGATCCTGTCGGATCGCCCTGTACGCTCTTCTTCTGCCTTGTCATGCACCTCGCCTCGCTTGAGGCTCAGAAAAGATACAGGCCCCTGGACCTTCTGTCAACCCCTGGCCCCTGCGGTTCTGTTGAGACAAAACCGGACGCGTGCTGCACAGGCTTTGCCCGGCGGCAGGCGAGCATACTGGGGCATGTTCAGAATTGAGGCGGCAGAACTGTGGGTGGTGCGCTTGCCCCTGAAGTTCCGGTTCGAGACCAGTTTCGGGGTTCAGACTGAGAAACTGGTGCCCCTGCTGGCGCTGCGCGGCGAGGGCATAGAGGGCGTGGCCGAGGGCACCATGGAGTTTGCGCCCATGTACCGCGAGGAAACGGTGGCCGGCGCCCTGCACCTGCTGCGCGAGGTCTTTTTGCCACGGGTGCTGGGACGCACCTTCGCCAACCCCGAGGCCGTCAATGACGCCCTGGGGGCCTTCCGGGGCAACCGCATGGCGCGCGCCATGGTGGAGATGGCCGCCTGGGACCTGTGGGCCCGCACGCTGAACGTGCCGCTGGGCACGCTGCTGGGGGGTCGCAAGACCAGTGTGGAGGTGGGCGTAAGCCTGGGGATTCAGCCGGACGAGGCCGCCACCGTGGCCGTGGTACGCCGCCACGTCGAGCAGGGCTACCGCCGCATCAAGCTGAAGATTAAACCCGGCTGGGATGTACAGCCAGTGCGGGCGGTGCGGGAGGCGTTTTCCGACATCCGCCTGACGGTAGATGCCAACAGCGCCTATACCCTGGCCGACACGGGGCGCCTGCGGGCCCTGGACGCCTTTGACCTGACCTATATCGAACAGCCGCTGGCCTGGGACGATCTGGTGGATCACGCCGAGTTGCAGCGCCGCCTGCGCACGCCCCTGTGCCTGGACGAGAGCGTGGCGAGTGCCCAGGACGCCCGCAAGGCCCTGGCACTGGGCGCTGGCGGGGTGGTCAATATCAAGGTGGCCCGGGTGGGCGGCCACGCCGAGGCGCGGCGGGTGCATGACGTGGCGCAGGCGTTCGGCGCCCCGGTGTGGTGCGGCGGCATGCTGGAAAGTGGCGTGGGGCGCGCGCACAATATTCACCTTTCTACCCTGCCGAACTTCGCGCTGCCCGGCGACACCAGCAGCGCCAGCCGCTACTGGGAGACCGATGTGATTCACGAACCGTTGGAGGCGCAGGGGGGCCTGATGCCCGTTCCCAGCGGGCCCGGCACCGGCGTGACCCTGAACCGCGACTTTCTGGCCCGCGTGGCCGAACTGCACGAGGAGCGGCGCCCCTGATGGTCACGGCGCCGCCCGGCTTCGTCATTCAGGAGGTGACAGACCCCTGGGCCTTTCGCGCCCTGGAAGAGGTGCAGGTGGCGGCCTGGGGCTATACCGACCGCGAGGTGACGCCGGGCACCCTTTTTCGCATCAGCGCCGTGAGTGGCGGGGTGGTGCTTGGGGCCTACCCCGAAGGCCAGCCCCAGCGGCCGGTGGGCCTGGCCTTTGGTTTTCCGGCGCTGCGGGGGGGCGAGGTGTGGCACCACTCGCACCTGCTGGCCCTGGACCCGGCCTGCCGGGGCAGCGGCCTGGCACTGACGCTCAAATATGCCCAGCGTGAACGGGTGCTGGGCCAGGGCCTGGAGCGCATGACCTGGACCTTTGATCCTCTGGTGGCGCGCAACGCCCGGCTGAACCTGGGCAAGCTGGGCGCGCGGGCCCGCACCTATCTGCCTGACTGGTACGCCCTGGACGCTGACCGCGACCGCGCCTTTCCCGCCGACCGTCTGCTGGTGGAATGGGACCTGACCCGGCCCCAGCCTCCCCGGCCCGCGCCACCACCCCAGGGAGCGCGGCTGCTGGAAGCGCAGGGCGAGGCGCCCGGGCCGCTTCGCCCTGGGGCAGGCGCGCCCGTGTGCTTGGCCGAAGTGCCCCTGCACGCCGAGACCCTCTCCCCTGCCCTGCGCCGGGCGTGGCGGCTGGCGCTGCGCGAAGCCCTGGGCACGGCCCTGGCCAGCGGCTACGAGGTCACCGATCTGGCCCGTGACGGCGAACGCGCTTTCTACGTGCTCACCCCCGCCCAGCCGCCAGCCTCTTGCTAGCCAGAACGCCCTTTCTATGTTATGTTATTTACATAAGGAGGCAGGATGCTGCATATTGAATTCACCACCGACCTGGGTGCCCGGGTGACCGTTGATGTGGAGACGGCCGACAAACTGCTGGATGTTCAGCGCCAGTATGGCCGCCTGGGCTGGACCAGCGGCGACATTCCTACCGGGGGCTATCAGTTTCCGCTGGACAATGAGCCGGATTTCGACTGGACCCTGATTGGCGCGCGCAAGTGGACCAGCCCCGAGGGCGAGGACCTGATCATCCATAAGGGCCATGCCTACCGCCGCCGCGAACTGGAAGCGGTGGACAGCCGCAAGATGAAGCTGCCGGCCGCCGTCAAGTACTCACGCGGCGCCAAGAGCACCGACCCCGAGCATGTGCGCGAGAAATCGGACGGCGAGTTTGAATACGTGACGCTGGCCATCTTCCGGGGCGGCAAGCGCCAGGAGCGCTACGCCGTGCCCGGCGGCCGCGCCCAGGGCCAGCCGGCCCCCCAGGGCCCCCGCCCGGCCGCGCCGCGCCCCACGCCTCCGGCCGCCCGCCCTGCCCGCACCGAGGAAGAAACGCCGTTCTGAACCGGCCCCTGTAATCCCCGGGAGGTCACCGCCCACCGCGTCAGGCTGCCTGACGCGGTGGGCGACTTCTTGAGTGGGCCCAGGCACACCCGGCGCAACTCTTCAGCCTTTCTGCCGGGCCAGCACGCCGCGCACATTGGCCGGTTGCCAGCCCGGCGGCTTGAGCAGCTTGCCATCGGCGCGGCGGGGGCCCGAGAGTTTGGCCATGTTGGCGCGGTGCACCTCGGCAAACACTGCGTCGGCATCGATGCCCAGGCGGTCCAGGGCGCCGTAGGTGACATACAGCAGGTCCGCCAGTTCGTGGGCCAGCAGGGCCAGGTCGCTGGGGGCCAGCGCCTCGCCGGCCTGCAGGCGGGCGTCCAGGGCCGCCCACTCGCCTTCAACTTCAGCCGCTTCCTCGGCAATCAGGGTGCGCCGCAGCGCCAGCAGGGCGCGGGAGGGCACCACCGGCTGCGTGGGCGCCGCCTCACCCAGGGCCAGATGAAATTCACGCAGGCGCGCGGCGTTCGTGGGGGCGCAGGGCAGGTCAGACACGCCCGCATCCTAGAGGCTGCAGAAAGAAGCCGGCGCCCAGGGCAGGACTGGGGCGCCGGAAGGAACAGCGATTTAAGGTGGGGCGGGTGGAGGGACTTGAACCCCCGCGGTGGCCGTGGCCCGCTCGCGCGCCCGTTGGTGAAGAGGTGGGCGTCTCCCTCTTGGTCTCCGCCCCCGCAGGAGGGGGCAGCCTCACCAGACCGACGCCAGTATGGGCCGGGGGGTTGGCGGGTGCATGTGCCGCTTCTACAGCAGACCTTAAGCGAAATGGCGCAGGCGGGAGGACAGGGGCCACCCCTTGGCCACCCCTTCTCATCAGGTTGGCAGCGCCCCAGTCAGGCCTCTGCGCTCACCCTCTTTCCTCTGCGCACGTCATACGGCTGCCGGGTGGTCCGGTGACCCATGGGAGAAGAGCTGCTGTGTCAACTTCACGTTCGGAGGCGCACCCTTCTCCTGCCAGCTTTGTGCGCCGCTGTGCCTGTCCGCTTGACCCTGAACCGCTGCCGCACCGAGCAGGACCGGCGGCCGTCTCAGACCTCCACCACCCGGTACCCGTAAGCATTGAGCACCCGCGCGCCGCTGGCCGGGTCGGTGTATTCCAGCTTGCGGCCCTCGTACTCGTGGATGTGGCCGTGCACCACCACCGCCGGGCGCCGCCGCACCATGAACGCGGCAATGGCCCCGCAACCCCGGTGGGCATAATCGGCTCCGGCGTGCGGCCCGGTGGGCGGGGCGTGGGTCAGCAACACGTCCACGCCCCGGCGGCTCTGCCAGGCCAGGCGGCCCAGTCCCCAGCGCGCCTGCGCGGCGCTGTACTGCCCCTCGCCGTCCTTGCGGTAGCGCGGCACCCCGCCCCAGCCGGCCACCCGCAGCCCCGCTTCCTCCACCACTCGGCCATGGGCGTCAATCACGCCGCGCGGGGCCACGCGGCCCTCGCCCTCGCTCACCAGTTCATTGGCGTGGTTGCCATGCACGTAAATCACCGGCACGGTGAGTTTGGTGGCCAGGAATTCCAGGTAGTAGCCGGGCAGGTCGCCCGCGGCCAGCACCGCGTCCACCGCCGGCACCCCCTGCGGAAAGGCGTCGCGGTACACGAAGGGATGCACCTGATCGGCCAGCAGCATCAGCCGCTTGCCCAGCCGGGGCGCGGGGGTCGGAGGCAGGGCGGCGTGGGTCATGACAGCAGGGGGGCCCGGTGGCCCGGCACAGCACAGAAACTGAGCGCCCAGTCTACCCCCTGCAGGCAGCGGTGGCGTGCCCCGGCCGCGCCAAGGGGGCCCATGTCTGCCTTTCCTGGCCCCCGCCTGGACCTGCCGCTGCCGAACCGAACTCTGGTCAAGGGGCGCCTGTAGGGCGCGCCCTTTTCTCTGCCCCTGGCTCTGCCGGATGGTGAACACGCAGTGCAGTTGGCCGCCGAGTGGCCCGGCGATCCCCTGCCCCTGGCGGTACGTGGCGTGTCAACCGTGACCGCCCTGACCGCCGTGGGTCACCCGGCCAGTGCCCGGGCGCTGGAGAAACTGGACTTCACCGTCACGGGCCCGAGCCTTGACCCCGAGGACGGGCCGCTGCACGGGTGGGCGCTGACCCTGTGGTCAGCCCGGCGGGCCAGGCGTGACGCCAGGCAGAGCGGCAGGCCAGCAAGGCTCCGGCTGGAGAGGCATGAATATTCAGCTGCCGCGCTGCCCCGGGCGTGTCAGCGCCGCTGGAAGGGCCATAAACTTGCACGCGCAAGGCATAGCGCCGGGCAGCGCTTAGGCTGGGCAGCATGAACGTGGCACTTCTGGGCATTCCAATGGATCTGGGCGCGGGGCGGCGCGGCGTGGACATGGGGCCCTCGGCCCTGCGCAACGCCCACCTCGCGCGGGCGCTGCGGGCGCTGGGGCATACCGTGACGGACCTGGGCGACGTGGGGGTGGCCCTGCCCGAGTCGGTGGACAAGCTGACCGAGGGCGGGCTGGTGTTCCTGACCCCCATCCAGGAGGCCTGCCGCGCCGCTGCCGAGCGCGTGGCGGCCCTGGCACCGGACGTGTTTCCGCTGACCATGGGCGGCGACCACAGCGTGAGCATGGGCACCGTCACCGGCAACGCCCTGCGCCTGGCCCCCGGTGGCGGGCGCCTGGGCCTGATCTGGGTGGACGCCCACACCGATTACAACACCCCCGACAGCAGCCCCAGCGGCAACATTCACGGCATGCCGGTGGCGCACCTGACGGGCCGGGGCGACACGCGCCTGACCGGCCTGGGCGGCGGGTGGCACATGCGCCCCGAGGACATCGTGATGATTGGCATTCGCAGCGTGGACACCCACGAACGCGAACTGCTGCGCGAGGCCGGTATCAAGGCGTACACCATGAAAGACGTGGACCAGCTGGGCATCACCCGGATCCACGAGGAAACCCTGGAGCGCCTGAGCGGCGTGCAGGGCCTGCACGTGTCCTTTGATGCCGACGCACTGGACCCGGCCGTGTGCCCCGGGGTGGGCACCCCCGTGCCCGGCGGCCTGACCTACCGCGAGGGCCACCTGCTGATGGAACTGCTCTCGGAATCCGGGCGCGTGACCAGCATGGACATCGTGGAGGTGAACCCCATACTGGACACCCACAACCAGACCGCCGAGGCCATGGTGGGTATGGCTGCCAGCCTGCTGGGCCAGCGCATTCTGTAAGGGTCCGGGCACAGGGGCGGGACGCCTGGCCTGCCCGGAAGCCGGTACGCTGCTTCCATGAGGTCTTTGCGATGAACGCGCCCGCGTGGCGAGTGTGGCTGGTCACAGCCCTGGTGATTGGCTGGGCCCTGCTGACCTTCCGCTTCGTGCAGACAGGTCAGTGGCCCATGGCGCTGCTGTGCCTGCTGCTGCTGATCAGCAACGCGGTGACCCTCTGGCGCCTGACCCGGCACGGACGGTAGATCGGCCGCCGGCCAGCAAGGCCGGGCCGCGCCCTCTGAACCGCGTCCCACCCCGGAGCGCCAGGGCGCGCGCCTTGCCTATACTTCGGGGCCATGTCTCCTCTGTGGCCCGGACGGCAACCCACATTCGGTTCACGCCTCGCGGTGTGGGCCCTGCGCCTGATGGGCTGGGAAGCGGTGCTGGCCCCCCCGCCCGGTCTCAAATGTGTGGGCGCGGTGGCGCCGCACACCCACAACGCAGACTTCTGGCCCGGCATCTTCTGGACCTGGGCCACCCGCGCCCCCGCGCGTTTTGTGGCCAAGCGGGAGCTGTTCTTCTTTCCGGTAGGTGTGTTCATGCGGGCGGCGGGCGGCCTGGCCCTGGACCGGCGCCGCGCGGGCGGCAACTTTGTGGACGCGGTGGTGGGCATCATCGAGCGCGAGGACGAGATCATGCTGGCCATTGCCCCCGAGGGCACCCGCAGCCGGGGCGACTACTGGAAGACGGGGTTTTATTACATGGCGCTCGAAGCCCAGGTGCCCATTGCGGTCACGGTGCTGGACTGGGGCCGCCGCCGCGTGGGGATCGTGGGGTACGTGACCCCCACCGGCAACCTGGAAGCCGATTTCGCCCAGATTCGCGTTCACCTGCAAGGCGTGCGCGGCCACACGCCTGCCAACGAAACCCCGGCCTTTCCCCGTCCGGCCTCGGCTGGGGGGCCCAGCCGCACGTAGGTGCAGCGCCTCCAGCCTGGTCCAGGAGGTGGGCATGGGGAGCGCCAAACCCGGGCGTTTCCCCCCACCTACCCCTCGTCTTTCAGGCCCCGGATCTCTTCGATGAAGCGCTCCAGCGAATCGAAGTCGCGGTACACGCTGGCAAAGCGAATATAGGCCACGTCGTCCAGCGGACGCAGAAAGGTCATGGCGCGGCGGCCAATTTCCTCACTGCGAATCTCGGCGGCCTGCACGTCGTCCTCAAAGCCGTAGGCAAAGGCGCGCAGGGCGTCACCGTCCACCGGGCGCTTCTCGCTGGCCAGGGTCAGGCCGCGCAGCAGTTTGTCGGGGTTAAAGGCTTCCCGGGGGCCGCTGCGCTTGACCACCATCAGCGGCTCCAACTGTGCGCGTTCGTAGGTGGTAAAGCGCCGCGCACAGTTCAGGCACTCGCGGCGGCGGCGAATACTGGCGCCGTCGTCACTGGGGCGCGAATTGACCACCTTGCTTTCGGGGGCCGAGCAGTAAGGGCACCTCATGGCCCTACCGGCCTTCCGGGCGCACGCGGGGAATCTCTGGCAGCGGGATTTCCAGCACGTTGCCGCGCAGGTGGCTCAATTCCGGGCTGGCCAGCGCCAGCACGGCGGCGGCCAGCGGCCGGTCCAGGGGCTCCTCGCCGCTGCTGGCGCGTGCAGGCAGCAGCAGGTTCAGGCGCAGCTCCTCGGCGTGGGCGTGCGCCACCAGTCCGCGAATGGCCCCCCGCTGCGGGTGGACCTGCAACCCCCGCTCGTCCAGATGCGGGCCGATGATCGTGAGCCACGTCTCTGGCAGGCGGCGGCGCAGAATCTGCGCTATAGCCACACTGCTTTTCACGTTGCAGTTAAACAGGTCCATCCACTCGTTCTCACCCAGCATGGTGAACTCGGTGTGCGCGCGCTTGTCGGCGGTGTGCACAATGCCGTGCAGCGCGCCGTAGATGTCCAGAATCCGGGTCTGGGCGCTCAGCCAGTCCAGCGGCACACCCACATCGGCCTTGATGGGAATGGCGTGGCCGCCCGCGTGTTCCAGCTGACTGGCGGCCACCGCCAGCGTCTCGCTGTTGTTGCCAATGAGCACCACACTGGCCCCGGCGTGGGCCAGCGCCGCACTGGCCACGCGCCCGTAGCCCTGGTCGGCCCCGGTGACCGCAATCACCTGCCCCGCCAGCGGCGCGGGCGCGGCGGAGCGGGACACCATGGGGGTGGAAAACGAAGTCATGGCCTTCAGCATAGCGGAGCCGCGCTGCTGGGCCAGCGCCGGGGGCGGGTGGCCCCTGGCTTAAGGACGTTGCCCCTCATGGTGCGACTGTTCAGGAGAGCACCACACAGTCTCCACGCCCGGTGCAAGGTCCTTTTTCCGAGACTCGCTCTGCGGCGCAGCTGTTCCAGCCCGCTCGCTTGATCTAAAGATCAACAGCGAGCGACTTAGCCTGCGCGCGGCAGAAGCCGCAGGGCAGCCGGCGGCGGATCACTGGCGCGGTGCCCGGCCCCGCAAGGATGACACCAGTACGCCTGATCCCCATCGCGCAGATCGTGCAGGGTCATGCCCTGCCCACAACGCGGACAGACGTGCTCGTAGCCGCGTCCGCTGGCCGGCAGCGGATCGGCCTCATGGCGTAACAGACGCTTCATATTCTGATACTAGCAGATTATGGATGCAACAGAAAGGCGCGGAGGCCAAGGCACCCGCGCCCTCCAGGGCGTCCTACAAATCCGGTTCGCCGTTCAGTTCGGCTTCGGGGGGCGGCGTGCCCGGCGAGGGCTCTCCCACCCGGCGCCGCTTGCGCAGCATGGCCGGCTCCTTGTCCAGGTTGAACACAAAGTGGCGCGGCCGGCGTTCGCGCAGCCAGGTTTCCAGGGCCACAAGGCGCGGCCGGAAGCGAATAAATTCGCGCAGTTGCCGGATGGGCACGAAGCGGGCCTCCTGCACGTCGCGGTCCGGGTCACGCGGCTCCAGCTTGCCGCCCACTTCACGCCCCGTGTAGAAGAACTGCAGGTGGTGGCCCCAGGTCACAGCCTGAAATTCCACGATAAAGGCAAGGTCGCGCAGCTCGACGACCAGGCCGGTTTCCTCGAAGGTTTCACGCCGGGCGCCGTCCTGCACCAGTTCGCCGGCTTCCAGGCCGCCCTTGGGCAGTGACCAGCGGCCCCGTTCACGCACCAGCAGAATCTCGTCGCCGCGCAGCACGATGCAGCCCACGCCAATTCGGGGCTCGGCCAGCGGGCGCTTCTGGCCGCGCTTGCTGGGGGCGGCGGGCACCGGCGTGGCGGTGGTGGTCGTGACCTGGCCGGGCCGGGCCTGCTGGGGCGCACCCCGGCGCCGGCGCCGGCGCCGCTGCCCCGCGCCCCCTGCCTTGTTCTGTTCGTCCGGCATCACACGCCCTCCGGGGCCAGATCGTTGAAGCGCACGTGGGCGCTGTGGAACTGCAGCCGCACCGTGCCGACCGGGCCGTTACGCTGCTTGCCGATGATGATCTCGGCAATGCCCTGCTGGTCCGTTTCCTTGTTGTAGTACTCGTCGCGGTAGATGAACATCACGATGTCGGCGTCCTGCTCAATGGCGCCCGACTCGCGCAGGTCCGAGAGCATGGGGCGGTGGTTGGGCCGCTGCTCCACGGCGCGCGAGAGCTGCGAGAGCACAATCACCGGCACCTCCATTTCACGCGCCAGCCCCTTGAGGCCGCGCGAGATGGTGCTGATTTCCTGCTGGCGGTTGTCGCTGCCGCCTGAACTCTTGCCGCCCGACATCAGCTGCAGGTAGTCAATCACCACCAGCCCCAGCTGGCCATGCTGCGCGGCAATGCGCCGCAGCTTGCTGCGCAGGTTGTTCAGGGTCAGATCGGGCTCGTCGTCAATGATCATGGGTGCGTCGGCCAGGCGGCCAGCGGCGTGGGCCAGCCGCTCGAAATCGCGCTCGTTGAGCTGCCCGGAGCGGATGCGGTTCATATCCACCCGCGCCTCGCTGCACAGCATGCGCAGGGCCAGTTGCACGGCCGGCATTTCCAGACTGAACACGGCCACAGTCTTCTCGCCGCGCAGCGCCACGTTCTGGGCGATGGAGAGAGCGAAGGCAGTTTTCCCCATGCTAGGGCGCGCCGCCAGCACATTCAGGCTGCCCTTCTGCAGGCCCGAAATCTGCTCGTCCAAATCCCGGAAGCCACTGCTCACGCCGTCGGGAATGCCCTTGTTCTGGTGCAGCAGGGTGATGTACTCGAAAGTTTCGGTCACCACCTCGTTCATGGCCTGATAGGCTTCGCCCTTCTTCTTCTGCTCGGCCACCTCGAAAATCATCTTCTCGGCGCGGTCCAGCAGGTCTTCCAGGGGCAGTTGCGCCTCATAGGCCAGTTGCATCGCCTTGCCGGACGCACTGATCAGTGCGCGCAGGGTATGTTTCTCCTGCACGATGCGCGCGTAGTGCTCGGCGTAGGCAGCGGTGGGCACCTGATCGGACAGGCCAATCAGGTAGGTCAGGCCGCCCACCTCGTCCAGCTGCCCCTTCACCCGCAGATCTTCGCTGAGGGTCACGAGGTCCACCGGCTCACCCCGCTCCTGCAGGGTACGCATGGCCGTGAAGATCTTGCGGTGCGACTCCCGGTAAAACATCTCGGGCGTAACCGTGTCGCCCAGCTGCCCCAGGGTGTCGTTGTCCAGCAAAATGCTGCCCAGCACGCTGATTTCAGCGTCGTTGCTGTGCGGCGGAACGCGCGGCGTGAGTTCCAAAAGCCTCTCCTCTGGCCCACGCGCGCCGCCGGTCCGGGGCGCTTGCCCCTGAGACCTGCGCACGTGTCCATGTTCTTGATGAAATCGGGGGCGGCCTGAGCAGCGCGCCCATTCGCCGGGGAGCAGGGCCACCCGGCTGAACTGCCCGCCAGCATATCACCCGCATGCGGGGGGCCCAAGTCTTACAAAGCCTGATCAACGGGATGAAAGCGAAATCTCCGCGTAGAGAGGCTTTTTTTTCGCTTGACGCTTCAAGGTCGAAACGTTTATTGGCTTGCATTCTGGTAAGACTCCTGTGAGAACTGGCTGCCTACACTGGTCGCTAAGCCAGGACGGGAGACACCCGACACCGGCCATCTGCCATACGCAGGCGGGGCCCGGCCCATCTATCCCTTAACCGGCCCGCCGCACCCAGGAGAGCACCATGAAGAACACGACCCAAGGCTTCACCCTGATCGAGCTGCTGATCGTTATTGCTATCATCGGCATCCTGGCCGCCGTGCTGATCCCCAACCTGCTGGGCGCACAGAAACGCGCATATGATACGGCTGCGCAATCCTGTGCGAAGAGCCTTCAGACTGCTCAAGCTACTTATCAGATTGACAAGCAGCTCTACTTCTCTGCTTCGAAGGCCGAGGACGCTACCGCGGTCACCACAACGCCTGCCACTGGAATTGACGGTATTAGTGCTGGCTGCTCGCAGGCGAAGATTGTCATTGCTACTGTTGGAACGCCTGATGCTGCCTCGTACACAATGACGGTCCGCGACACTCGTGGCACCAAAACCTACACTGTTACCCCAAGCGCACTGACTGGTAGCTAATTTTCTGAATGTCGATCAAAAGAAAGCGGAGAGAGATCTCCGCTTTCTTGTTATAAGTTGGTGACATATGCAATACATGAAGTCTGGTTTTACATTAATAGAACTATTAATAGCTATAGCCATTATTGGCGTATTGGCGATTATTATGCTCCCAAACCTTATATCCTCACAAAAACGCTCTTACGATACTGGAGCAATAATGTGCGCGAAAAGTCTGCAAACCGCACAGGCAATATCATTTGTAGACGATAAAACATATTTAAATTTCTCGGGAGAGCCAGCTGCTGTTTTAGAATTGAAAGGAAATTTAGACCAATCTTGTCGTAATCAAAATATATACTTTAAAGATCGTTCCTCAACAAACAGTTTGAGTTATACATATACATTTGATATATGGGATAAAAGAGGCTCGGCTACTATAACCGTTACTCCCACCAATGTAACAACTAACTCTATAGGGGCAACACCATTTTCGTCTACGGGCGTAGGCGGGACAAATTTTCCATGACCGTCCAATCTTTTTCGCATCCTTCAACTCATCTTCTTGTTTTTGCGCTTGTGGCCCTACCACTTCTGATTAATCCAGTGGTTACCCTCTCATTCGACGACATTTATCTCCAACCGAAACTCTGGTGGGTATACGGAGTTGTTCTTCCAGCTGCTGTCACAGTAATATTTGGCCACGGCAGGTTACGCCATAGCACGGCTTCCTGGCTACTTTTGGCTCTAGCTAGCTGGCTGATATTTAGCGCGCTGGTTATCCATCGTGACCACTTCATGTGGTTGGGGACAGCCGATAGGGCAGATGGCGTGCTGATGCATCTCGTGTACATAGTTGTGGCTATATCAGGTATAACCTGGACAAAAGCCTGCGGAACAATTCCGGTCACTCTCAGCTTTTCCCGAGCTCTTGCTGCAGGTGCTTCTCTTCTAGCGCTCACTAACATTTTGCAGCAGTGGGGTTTCCTTGGGGTGCCCGGTGAAGGCGCCGTTCAAGGGGTGAGCGCGACTCTCTTTGGTGGAACCCTTGGCAACAGGGGTTACATGGCAGGTGCATTAGCCCTAGTGTTACCTCTAATTCTCTGGGCTTTATCAAGATGCTCGCCCGGACAGCAGAAGTGGTTAAGTGCGGCTGTCGTCCTGATCACATGGGCTTGGTTGGGTTGTTGGACAAGAGGCGCTTGGCTAGCAGGTGGAATAAGTTTGGTCTGGCTCCTCGTCTGGGACTCCCTCTCCCGGCAAAAGCTTGTGCTGCGTCCCTTGATCGTTGGCATGACCCTATTCGCCTTCACTGCGGCATTAGGCCCCACGGAGGGGCGGAATCTTTCTATCTCCGGCGAAGGTGACACCCAAGCTTTGGGGGACAGCAGTGGTCGAAGTCTCCTCTGGATCTCAGCTATAGGAGGCATTTCCCAGAAGCCTTTGACTGGATGGGGGCCACCTGCCCTCTGGCGTTTCATGGCTACACAACCAAGTCAGGTCTTAATGGCCAGCAATGGACTTGTAAATGTCCAAGTTATTAAACGTCTACAGCAAACGCCGGAGCAGCCTCCAGGCTTCTTGATTCGACATACAGATGGGAGAAAGGAGCTCCTCTACCTCTCTATTAATAAGGTCCACAACGAATATTTAGACTATGCCCTAACATTTGGCGTACCAGCTAGTGTATTGTTCCTGACTGTGCTTATTATGGGGATACTTCAGGCAAAATCGGATGTTACGGGCATCTCGGCTGGTTTACTAGCTTACGCATGTTATCTTTTCACATGGCCTGAAATTATTCGATTTGCTCCTTTGGCTTGGTTATGTATGGGAATTGCTCTCGCTTCGGGAACAAGAGCCAAATGGGTGAAGATTAGAGCTCAAGGATGAATATCTCCTCTCTCAAAGAATGGGACACCCAGACCCAGCTCCTCACTCAGGGCCGCCTCTCCCTCCTCATCCGGAAGGGCGGGATTATGGAGACGCACGATGGGTTCGAGGTGGAACACCGCTCCTTCCTCCTCTACCCCACCTTCCTGCACCAGAACGCGGCCGAGTTGCAACCGCACTGCCAGCCGCTCCTGCGGAATGACCCTCAGCCTGGAACCATCCATCTGCCAGCGCTGGCTGAGGTGGTGGCCGTCCATAAGATCGAGTTGCTGGAGACGGCACTCCGGCTGGAGCCCCTGCAGGCCCTGACGGCGGCGGCCATTGAGCGGCGCTTTCATTACCGCAACCGCCCCTGGGTCCACGCCCTGCTGCTGCGCGTTCGGCCCTTGACCCCACCGCTCGCCCTGCCTGAAACTCCCGAGATGCTGGGGTGTGTCAGCTGGGTGCCCCTGGGCGAGATTACAGTCACTGCCGGCAAACCGGTGGTTTCCGAACAGGAACTGAGCGCCCGGCAGGCCCACCTGGAAGCGTTGATTCAGCAGTAAAAGCAATAAAGAAGGGGAGGCCGATCAAGCCTCCCTTTCTCTCTTCTGTCCTTACAGCGCGTTCAGGTCGTAATTGTTGAGCAGCGTGGTCTGCACGTTGCCGTTTGGATTCACCAGATTCCAGCCCGCCTTCGTGCCGCCCACAAACTGGTTGTCGCGCTGGGCATACACCAGCCGCTTGCCGTTGTCGGCGCTGAGCACCGCGTCGCCCGTGTCATAGCGGTTGTTGCTGTTGGCATCTCGGAACACAATGACTCGGTAGGTGCCATAGGGCAGATTGGTGGGCAGATCCAGCGCGAAGCCCCCGGTCAGGAACTTGTCAATCACCTGGCTCTGGGTGCCGTCGGCGGTGTACTGGCCATTGTTGAAACCCACGATGGCCAGGCCCAGATTCTGGTTGGCGTTGAAGCCGCGCAGCTGGCCGGTCACGTCCTTCTTGACTGGGTTGCCCGCCAGCGTGCAGGCACTGAGGGTGAGGGAACCGAGGGCGGCAGCGATCAGCAGATGCTTCATGGGGGGTCCTCCGGAAGTTGGGTGAGCTTGACCTGTTTACCGTAGGTGAGGACAGCCCCCGGGCACCAGCCGCCTTCCCTTGCCGCTCGCCTCACGGGCCCTTCACCCCTGAACACCGGGCGCAGCCCGGGCAAGGCACGCCGCCCCACTGGGGGCAGGGAAACCCTGGCCGGGGCGGGGCTTATACTTCCATTCATGCAGCAGCCGCCCTTTACCGCGTTGGCCGCCGTGTACGACGCCATCATGGCGGATGTGGAGTACGACCACTGGGCCGACTTCGTGCTGACCTACGCCCGGGACGGTGGCCTGCCCCGCACAGGGCGCGCCCTGGACCTGGCCTGCGGCACCGGCGGCTTTACCCATGAACTGCAAAAGGCGGGCTGGACCGTCACGGGCCTGGACGGCAGCGCCGACATGCTGACCGAGGCCCGGCGCCGCCTGCCAGACCTGACCTTTGTGCAGGGCGACCTGCGCACCTTCGACCTGGCCCAGCGCTTCGACCTGGTGACCTGTGTCTTTGACAGCCTGAACAACCTGCTCACCCCGGCCGACCTGGGTGCCGCCCTGGCCCGTGCCTGCACCCACCTGCGGCCCGGCGGCCTGCTGGCCTTTGATGTGAACACCCGCCTGGGGGTGCAGGACCTGTGGGACGGCGGCGCGATTGAAGGGCTGGCCCCCCTGCCCGGCGGCGGCGAGGTGCATTACCACTGGTCCCACCACTTTGATGCAGCCACAGCGCTGGGCGTGGTGCAGGCCCTGTGCCGGGTGGACGGCGAGGAATTTATCGAGGTTCATCAGGAGCGCGGCTACGATCCGGCCGATCTGGAGCCGCTGCTGGCCAGCGCTGGGTTCGCCCGCTGGGACATTGTGGAATACCCGGATTACGCGCCGCCCACCGCCGACACGCCCCGGGTGTGGGTCTTTGCCTGGGCGACTGGGGGCCGCCCATGAGCGCTCTGCCGGTGCTGGGGGCAGGCGGCTGGGGCACGGCTCTGGCGGTCAATGCCAGCCGCAACGGCCCAGTGACCCTGTGGGCCCGCCGCGCCGACTTTGCCGGGCGACTGCGGGCCGAGCGGGTCAATGCCGAGTACCTGCCCGGGGTCACTCTGCCCGGGCACCTGGAAGTCACGGCCCATCTGGGCGAGGCACTGGGCGACGCGGCTTTTGCCCTGGTGGTGGTGCCCAGTGTAGGGGTACCGGACCTGCTGGCGGCGCTGCCCCGCTCGCTGGGGGTTGTGCTGTGTGCCAAGGGACTGGCCCCGGATGGCAGTCAGCTGACCGTGCTGGCCCGGCAGCTGGGCTTCTCGCGCGTGGCGGTGCTCAGCGGACCCAACCATGCCGAGGAGGTGGGGCGTGGCTTGCCGGCGGCCACCGTGGTCGCCAGCCGCGACAGCGGCTTTGCCCGCATGGTCCAGGCGGCCCTGATGACCCCGGCCCTGCGGGTGTACACCAGCGAGGACGAAACGGGCGTGGAACTGGGTGGCGTACTGAAAAACGTCATGGCCGTGGCGGCCGGTCTGGCCGACGGCCTGAATCTGGGCGACAACGCCAAGGCGGCGATCATCACCCGGGGACTGCGCGAGATGGGCCGGTACCTGAAGGCCGAGGGTGCCCACGAGGACACCGTGTATGGCCTGAGCGGTCTGGGCGATCTGGTGGCCACCGCCACCAGCCGGCACAGCCGCAACCGCGCCGCCGGAGAGGCGATGGCGCGCGGCGAGCACCCGGGACAGGGCGGCAAGGTGGTGGAAGGCCTGCGCACCGCCGGCCTGCTGGACGCCTGGGCTACCGCCCACGGTCACGACCTGCCGATTGTTCGGGCAGTGGCCAGAGTGACGCAGGGCAAATGGACACCGCAGGAGGGCCTGGCTCAGCTGATGGAGCGAGAGGCCAAACCCGAGCGGCACTGAGATGCATAAGGGACTGGCGACTCAAGAACAGGCCGAAGACTTTTGACTGTCTGGAACACGGGAAAGGCGCAGTTGTGGGTGCCGTATCTTGGAGCACTCAACATGCAGGGCACAAGATGTAGTACCTTCGCTCTTGTTCTGCGTGTTACAGTTCACGCAGCAAAAACAAGTCGTTGCCCCCTGCATTCCGCTGAGTTTTCGGCGGCATGTCTCTGGGCTTGTCTCGAAATTGCCTGCAAGGAGCTCTATGACCATCCCCACTGCGCCCACCCTGACCAACTTCGACGAGAACGCCCATCACATCGCCAAGCGGCAGTATCTGCAGGCCGGCGACGGCGACCTGGGCGGGATGTTCCGCCGGATTGCCACCTGGGTGGCCGGCGCAGAGGCGCCCGAGGCGCGGGCCCACTGGGCCCAGCAGTACTTTGACCTGATGGCCGAGAAGAAGTTCTGCCCTGGCGGGCGGGTGCTGGCCGGAGCGGGTACCGCCCACGGCAACGTGCTCAACTGCTTTGTGCAGGGGGCCACCGAGCACGCGCCCAGTTCTTTTGAAGGCGTGATGGAAGTGGCCAGGAAGCTGGCCCTGGTGACCAAGGTGGGCGGCGGCAACGGCGTGAATCTGGATGTGTACACCCCGCGCGCCCAGGGCAGTCGCCCCGACGCTGGCGTGCGCGGCTGGGCCTACATGAGCGCCGCCCACGCGGACGTAACCGACTTTATTGAGGGCCTGATGCGCCCGCCCACCCAGCCCGACGGCGACAAGCAGCCGGTGGCCGTGCGCAACTGGACCCGCGTGGTCTACGGTCAGGTCATCCGGCCCGAGATAGTGGCGCTGGCCCGCGCCAACGGAGTGGCGGTGGTGGCCGCCCTGCCCGAAGGCGTGCAGACCGTGCCCGACGATATGGGCGGCATCATTGACGCCGCGCGCAAGGTGGCCGACGACGCCAAGCTGGGTCTGGAACCCCGCATTGACCTGAGCACCATGCGCCCGGAAGGCGCGCCCATCAGGGGCTCGGGCGGTACATCCAGCGGCCCGGTCAGTTTCCTGCTGGAAATCTTCGACAACTTCCTGGAGTGGGCCAACCGGGGCGCCGAGACCAGCGGGCCGGTCAACACCCTGCGCTTCGTGTATTCGCCCGTGCTGCGGGTGGTGAGGCAGGGAGGAACGAGACGTGGGGCGGGGATGGCCACCATCTCCATCGGCCACCCCGACGTGCTGGACTTCCTGACTGCCAAGGACCTGGACCGCGAGGCCGCCGAGGGGGACATCTCCACGTTCAACATCTCCATTCTGGTGAGCACGGCCTTCTGGGACACCCTGCAGCAGGGCGGCCTGTGGCCGGTGCAGGCGCAGGAAGTGCCGGGCAAGTATTACCTCGCGCCGCAGACCGGGGCCTTTAAAGGCGAGTGGCCCGAACTGCCCGTGCGCGCAGAGGACGACGCCCAGGGCGTGCCGGTCTACGCCCTGAAAAAAGGCCAGAGCGGCATTCCCGCGCGCTGGTTGTGGGACCAGATTGCCCAGCATGCCTGGAGCACGGGTGAGCCGGGGCTGATCTTCGTGGACCGCATCAACGAATATTCGGCGCTGAAGAACCTGGGCGAGCGCTACCAGATCCGCAGCACGAATCCCTGCGTGACCGCCGACACCTGGGTCAGCACCGCCATGGGTGCACGGCAGGTGAGCCAACTGATTGGCAAGGACTTCTGCGCTGTGGTCGACGGTCAGTCGTACAGCGCGCAGGGCGGCTTCTGGTTGACCGGGGTCAAACCCGTGCTCAGGGTCACCACGCGCCGTGGCTACGAACTGCGGCTGACCGACAACCACCAGCTGCTGAAAGTGGTGAGCCAGACACGCGACGTGCAGGACACCGCCTGGGTGGAAACAGGCACCCTCGTGCCTGGGGACCGCATCATGCTCAGTGACCACCGGGACGTGACCCCATGGGCGGGGGTGGGCAACCGCAGCGAGGGCTGGCTGCTGGGCAATCTGATTGGAGACGGCACCTTCCAGACCGACAAGGCCCGGCCCATGGCGGCCCTGGGGTTCTGGGGTGAGACCCGTCACGTCATGGCGGACGCCGCACAGGAACTGCTGGCCAAAATGGGTGCGGTCAAGAAGCTGTGGCGCAGCAACGACGAGGTCCGCGCGCGGGTGCGCCTCAGCAGCGAGGCCCTGGCCGAATTGGCCGCCCGGTACGGTGTGACCCCCGGCCACAAGACCTTGACCGACCAGATCGAACAAGGCGGCTATGAACTGTACCGCGGCGTGCTCCAGGGCCTTTTTGACGCAGACGGCAGCGTCCAGGGTGACCAGCGCAAGGGCGTGAGCGTTCGTCTGGCCCAGTCTGATCTGCCGCTCTTGAAGCGGGCCCAGCGCATGCTGGCACGCCTGGGCATCCTGAGCACCCTCTACCCCGAGCGGCGCCCCGAGGGCCTGAAGCTCCTTCCTGACGGGCAGGGCGGGCATGCCGAGTACGCCACGCGCGCCCAGCACGAGCTGGTGATCAGTGGCAGCAACCTGCGCACCTTCATGCAGGTCGTGAACTTCCGCGACGCACACAAGGCCGGGCGCCTGGCCCAAGCACTGAGCACCTACACACGTAACCTCAACCGCGAACGCTTCAGCGATGAAATCGTGAGCATTCAGCCCGATGGCGAGGAAGCGGTGTACGACGTAACCGTCCAGCAGGTGCATGCCTTTGACGCCAACGGCATCAAGGCACACAACTGCGGCGAGATCCCCCTCACGGTGGGCGAGCCCTGCGATCTGGGCGCCATCAACCTCGCGGCGTACGTGAAGGGCAGCGCCTTTGACTACGCCACCTTCCGTGCCGATGTCCGCACCTGCGTGCGCTTTCTGGACGACGTGCTGGACGTGAACGTGTTCGCCCTGGAAGACAACCGGGTGGCCAGTCAGGACCTGCGCCGCCTGGGCCTGGGCGTGATGGGCCTGGCCGACGCCCTGATCAAGCTGGGCCTGCGCTACGACAGCGAGGCGGGCCGCGACACCATTTACGACATCATGAGTGCCCTGCGCGAGGAAGCGGTGGCCGAGAGCGAGCGCCTGGGCCAGGAGCGCGGCATCTACCCCGTCTATACCCGTCACGAGGGCCAGATTCCCCACGCCCCCCGGCGCAACGTGGCGGTGCTGACCGTGGCCCCCACCGGCACCACCTCCATGCTGATGGGTGTGAGCAG
This sequence comes from Deinococcus arcticus, assembly GCF_003028415.1. Lineage (NCBI taxonomy): Bacteria > Thermotogati > Deinococcota > Deinococci > Deinococcales > Deinococcaceae > Deinococcus > Deinococcus arcticus. The sequence goes on along the minus strand of NZ_PYSV01000025.1, from coordinate 6,788 downwards.
CGGCATCGAGCCCATCTTCAGCCCCTTTATCTGGCGCAAGATCGGCAGCGAGTACCGCGCGCTGCTGGCCCCGCTGTTCGTGGAACTGCTTGAAACCTACCCCGCCCCCCAGGGCATGGGCAAGGACGGCAACGGCGCCGGGAACGAGACGCGCCCGGGATGGGACTGGGACAAGGTAACCGAGGCGGTCAGCGAGAACCACGGCTCGGTGGTGGGCCTGCCCTTTATCCCCGAAGCCCTGCAGCAGGTGTTCGTGTGCGCCCACGACATCAAACCCGCAGACCATGTGCGGATGCAGGGGGCCGTGCAGCGCGCCTTTGACGCCGAAGGCTACGCGGCCAACAGCCTGTCCAAGACCATCAACCTGCCCAACGAGGCCACAGTGCAGGACGTGCAGGACGCCTACAGCGAGGCGTACACCACCGGCTGCAAGGGCATCACGGTGTACCGCGACGGCTCACGGCAGTTTCAGGTGCTGTCTACCAGCAAGAAAAAGAAGGAGAGCACCGAGCAACCCGCCCAGGCCGCCGCCGAGGTGATGGGCGAGCAGGGCGAGACCCCAGCGCCCGCTGCCCCGGCCCTCGCGCTGCCTGCTGTCCCCGCCCCGGCCGCCAGGAGCGCCATGCCCAGCAAACCCCAGTACGAGCGCCCCACCCGCCTGAGCGGCATCACCGATATGGTCAAACTCACCGACCCCACCAGCGGGCACCGCCGGTCGTTCCTGGTCACGGTGAACCAGCTGAACGGCAAACCCGTGGAGGTCATGGTCATTTCCGGCCGCGCAGGCGACGAGGCCAACGCCGACAGCGAGGCGCTGGGCCGCGTGGTGTCCATTGCCCTGCAGCACGGTGTCCCTGCCCAGGCCATCATCAAGACTCTGCGTGGCATCAACGGCGGCCTGTACGGCAGCTACAACGGCCGCCTCGTGGGCAGCAAGGCCGACCTGATCGCCGTGGCCCTGGAAACCTTCCAGAAGGATATGGAGGGGGCGCAGTTGCCGCCCCTGGCCGGTGGCAGCACCGACGCCGTGGCCCCAAGCCCGGCGCCCGCCGGCGTCAGCGTGGACGGCATGGCCCGCGAACGCTGCCCGGTGTGCGAGGAAAAGGCCGTGATCCGCGAGGAAGGTTGCCTGAAGTGCCAGGCCTGCGGCTACAGCAAGTGCGGGTAGAGGCTGGCTTTCACCCAGCTTGATCCGGGGCGCGCAGCAGCCGCAGCGCCCCGGGGACCACCTCCACCTCCACCACTCCGCCGGGCACTGCGCTCCGGCGGAGTTCTGTGTCCAGGTGCCACACCTGCCCCTGGTCGGCAATCACGAAGCGGCGCCCGGGTGCCGAATGCACGCTGGGCAGCTGGTGAAAGGTGCCCCGGCGCAGGGCGTGGGCGTAGGTGAGCATGGGGGCCCGGCGCAGGCCGTCCACCCGCACCAGGTTCAGCAGGCCGTCATCCACCCGGGCGTGCGGCGCCAGGTGCAGGCCGTTGCCGGTGCTGGGGGTGTTCATGACCTCCAGCACGGCCACGGGCGGACTGGGCACCGGGCGGCCATCCACCGTTACGTGCAGGCCCAGCGGCTGGTGCATGGCAAAGGCTTCCAGGGCCGACCCCAGGGCGCGCACCGGGCTCTTGGCCAGATGGGGCCCGTAATCGTCCAGAATGTCCGCGAACAGGCCGCAGCCACAGGCTTCCAGAAAATAATCCTCGCCCCAGGACCCCCGGATGCGCCCCACATCGAAGGGGCTGGGCCGGGCCTGCCCGAAGCGCCGCGCGGCGGCCAGCGGGTCGCCCTGTACGTTCAGGGCGCGGGCCACGTTGTTGGCGGTGCCCATAGGCAACACCCCCAGCGTAACGTCCGGGCGCCCCAGCAGATGCAGCGCCCCGGCCCGCAGGGTGCCGTCGCCCCCGGCCAGAAAGATGGTGCCACTGGTCTGGGCGAGCAGCGGGCCCAGCAGCTCCGGGTGGGCAGTGACATGCAGGGTGACGGCAAACGCCGCGTCATGGAGCGCCTGACACAGGGCCCCCGGCGGCGCACGGTGGCTGCTGCCCGCACGCGGGTTGTAGATCAGGGTGGCGGGCCGCTGGGCGCTCAGACAGGGCCTCCTCTGGGCTGGGGCAGGAACACGGGCATGAAATCTCTGCCCCAGCCTACCGCGCCACCGGGGTACGCTGGGCCATGCCCCTGGATGAGTACCGTTCGCCCTCGCCTGCCCGGCTGCGCCTGTACCTGAGCTTGTGGCTCCTGCTGGTGCTCACGGCCGCCGTGGGCCGCCGCCGTCCTGGCGACCTGGGAACACGGCAAACGCTGCAGCGCAGCCCCTTCGCCCGGGTGATGTTCATGGACATTGGCGCGCTGTCTACCCTGGGCGCCCTGTTTCTGGCTCTGACCGGGCAGACCCGTGCGCGTGTACCCGGCGCCGTGGCCTCACTGTTCCTGGGCAGCTTTGCCCTGCTGCCCGCGCTGGCCTACGAGGACTGGGTGGCCCTGTCCAGGGAAGACCGCGTTCAGGGGCGCCACCCCGACAGCCTGAACTGAACCGGGGGTCTCGTGGGCTGCAACTCCAGCATGAAAAACCCCGGCGCTCTGGCCGGGGAGAGGGGTCAATCGTCGTCGCTCTGCTCAGTCACGGTGCCGTTATCGTCGTCGTCTGCCTCGCCACCGGGCGCACAGGCCGCCAGGGTCAGCACCGTCAGGCCGCTCAGCAGCCACCTCAGCCACAGGTTCCGCGTCATGCCTAGAGGGTACAGGCTGCGCGCGTCTGCGGGTGCTTTTGCTCAGGGATTGCTGAAGGTGCAGGAGCCGGTCAACCCCGAGGAAAGGCCAGAAGACAGGCGCGGCTCTGGCCCAGCAACAGGTGAAAATGTGGAGCCGCCTCTGGCGCCAAATGTCGCTGGAACAACACGATCTTCGGGTAGACGATCACCCACGCTGCCCCTGCCTGATTCAAATCCTTTGCCCGGCAGCCGTAGCTCAGAGTGGCAGAGTCGCTCAGGTCGTCCTCCGTCAGCTCAGCCAGTATTTTGCGGTACCCCAGACCCAGCAGGCTGACCCTTTTTGTTCGCGCATTCTCCGAAAGGAACGATCTGAATTTTTCCGTGTTGTCAAAGGTGCAGACCACGTAGCTCTCAGGGGATTCCCCCCGGCAGGCCACATTAGCCAGAGTCCCACCAAACTCTTCTTCTATCCACTGAGCCCGGAGCGGTGATGCGGCGCCGCAGGCCGAGAGAAGCAAGAGGAGGCTCCAGCGTTTCATATCCTCTTCAATTCCGTCGAGGAATACGGATAGGTGATCGAAAATGCCACATCACCGGCAAAGCCTGACTTCTCCAGCCGACTCAAAGGAACAGTCAGCAGTTATTCGGCTTTGTCTCCGGGCTGGCCAGGACAAAGATCAATGGCGTCATTCACGGTTATCTTCAGCACCAGTTTGATCTGCACACTCTTGTTCGTCAGAAATTTGAGGTGGGCCTCACCAGACACACTGCGCGTATCTTTGCCGAAGTCGCTGCCAGAGGTGAAGTTACCAGCCAGATTGCCTGCCGCACCATCTTCTTTGTTGTAGCGAAGCATCGAGACGTATTCTCGCAGCTCGTCAGCAGGAACCAGGCGCCGGATGTCGTAAACGCCACCCTTTCTGGGGAGCTCCCCGGATGAAAGCCCCGCAGCGATCCGGCTTGAGATCAAAAAGGCCACATTCTTGTTGGCCTCAGCCGTCACAAACGACTGGTAGATAGCAGGGTACCTCTCTTTCGTGATGGTGACGCGCTGGTCTTTCCCTCCCGCCAGCTACTGGCGCCAGAGGGCTTCCACCTCTCGGCCAAACTTCAGGCCCACGATGGTTCATCCGGCCTGCGCTTTCAGCAGGTCCAGGCGCATCGTACCGTTGCTCAATTCCTGCGGCGAGTACGGCTTGCAGAACTGCCCTTTCGGTGCAGCATTGACCGTTGAATAGGGATTGCTCTTGTCATTCCTGGGCGCCGCAAAGGTCTGCTGCGTGGGGCCCCTCCAGTGCAGAGCCCAGCTTACGGCACTCGCTGGCCCTGCCTCGCCTCAACTGACCATCTGAACTGCCGCCTTCTCCCACGGTTTGCTCAAGGCAAGCGCCGGACCGGCTGTCTACAGTGACGGTATGACCGCAGTCACCGGCGCACCCCCCACCCAGCCAGACCGGGGCCACGCGACCCTGATTTACAACACGAATGCTGGCGGCAGCGGCCACTGCACCCCCGAGGACCTGGTGGGCGTGCTGCACGGCCTTGGCTTCCGGCCCGTATGCCGCGCCACCAGCTCCGAGCATGAACTGAAAGAGGCGCTGGACAGCGCGCAAGGCCCTGTGTTTGTGGCGGGCGGCGACGGCACGGTGCGGGCCGTCGCGCTGGAACTGGCAGGGCGGGCCGGGGTGGTGCTGGGCATTGTCCCCATGGGCACGGCCAACAATGTGGCGCGCACGCTGGGCATTCAGGGCCAGCCGCTGGACATTCTGGCTTCGTACGCAGCCGCCCGGGTGCAACCCTTCGACCTGGGCCGGGTCACGGGCCCCTGGGGGCAGGACCTGTTTCTGGAAGCCTGCGGCTGCGGCGCCTTTGCAGATGTGCTGGCCGAATATGACCCTGAATCTGGCAAAAGCCCCCTGCGCGCCGTGCAGGCCCTGGCCACCGCCCTGACCAGTTTTGACCCGCCGCCCGTGAGTTTGACCGTGGACGGCCAGCCAACGCCCGAAACGGCCTTTGCCCTGCTGGAAGTGATGAACACGCGCGCCACGGGCCCCCGCCTGCGGCTGGCCACCCACGCCGATCCGGGCGACGGCCTGCTGGATGTGGTCCGCATTGACGCCGAGGGACGCGAGGGCCTGCTGGCTTACCTCGCCGCACTGGCCCGGGATGAGTTCGAGGCCCTGTCCAGCGTGGAAAGCAGCCGCGCGGCGGTGGTGGAGATTCCTTACAGTGGCCAGGCCTTTCATATTGACGCCGAGGTGCGGCCCCCCATGCCGGGCGTGACAGGCACCGTGCAGGTGGAGGCGTGGCCCGGGGCCCTGCAGGTGCTGGTACCCGAACAGGGAGAGGGCTGATGCCGCCCGGCCCACCTCTGCCGCCGCCCCACCCTGAATCCCCCCGGCAGGCGCCCCTGCGCCGCGCGTGGCCTGTGGCCGCAGTGCATGCCCTGCAAGACCGGCTGGGTGCTGCCCTGGGCTGGGCCCACCGGCCGGCTTCAAGCCTGCAGAACAACATCGTCTGGCGGCGGGGCGTGCAGGTGATGCGCGTGGACCTGCACAGCCACACCGAGGTGAGCCCGGACTGCAAAACGCCGCTGCGCGACATTCCCGGCTGGATGCTGCGCACGAACACCCGGGTGCTGGCCGTGACCGATCATGACCAGTACCGGGGTGGGCCAGCCCTGCAGGCCATCGTGCGCGACCTGGGCCTGGATGACCGCCTGAGCGTGATTGCCGGCGAGGAAATCACCACCCGCGAGGGCGAACTGATTGGGCTGTTTCTGCAAGAGCGCATTCCCCCGCAGCTCTCTCCAGAAGACACGGTGCAGGCCATCAAGGCCCAGGGGGGGCTGGTGCTGCTGCAACATGGCTTCGACCCCCTGAAACGCCACCGCCTGCGGCCCGAGGCCACCGCGCGCATTGCCGACCAGGTGGATATCGTGGAAGTGTTCAATTCCCGCCTCTCGCGCCACCATTGGAACCGCGTGGCTGAAGCCTGGGCCCACGAGCGTCACCTCCCTGTCTGCGCCGGCAGTGACGCCCACACGCTGCGGGACATCGGCGAAGCCTGGGTAGAAACGCCCTTTCGCACCGTACAGACCCCGGAGCAGTTGCTGGCCGCCTTACGTGAGGGCGTGGTGGCTGGCCGCTGGACCCACCCCGTATATGCCTTTGGCCAGAAGCAGTGGCGGAATTTCAACGGCCAGTTCCGGCGGCACTGATGAAAGCGGAAGTAAAGGCCAGCACAGCAGCAACGTGTGGCCGGTCAACTTTTCGTCAGCGAATGTTGCTACACTGTGTGGGCTGAAGGAATTCGGCGCGCTGGGGGTGACCCGGTTTCGACAGGGGAACTGCAGGCGATGTTGCGTGTCGAGGTGCCGTTGGCCTCGTAAAACTACGGCAAAGCCATTAACTGGCAACCAGAACTACGCTCTCGCTGCTTAAGTGAGACAGTGACCGCGAAGCCCGGCCTTTGGCGCCGCGCGAACTGAACCAAAAGAAGGCTAGCCCAGGCAACGCTCTGTAGCCAAAGGCGAAAGCAAGCAGAGATAAGGTCCGCGAAAACCCGCCCACTGGTGAGCGCGGCCCCGACAACCAAACAGTGGGATACACACGTAGACGCACGCTGAACGGACTCTTGGACGGCGGTTCGACTCCGCCCACCTCCACCACAGATCCCCGCCCTACCCGGCGGGGATTTCTCTATACTGTGCAGGCCCTAACAGGGCAGATGCGCCGGGATGGCGGAATGGTAGACGCAACCGACTTAAAATCGGTCGCCGCAAGGCGTGCGGGTTCAAGTCCCGTTCTCGGCACCAGAAGCAAAAGTCCACCTTCAGTTGAAGGTGGACTTTTGCTTTACCCCGCTTTGACCGTTCGCCAGTCAAGCAGGGCAGCAGAAACCTTGGAACCCCAGTTGGCACGAAGACAAAAAGCCCCCCCTTCGAAAGAAGGGGGGTAGAGATGGAGCGGGAGACGAGATTCGAACTCGCGACATCTACCTTGGCAAGGTAGTGCTCTACCAGCTGAGCTACTCCCGCAAGAAAAAACCCCCGCGCTGACCGACTTTTCCAGGATCCTGCG
>NZ_PYSV01000024.1 GCF_003028415.1 Deinococcus arcticus | reverse complement strand
TGACCGTATCTCCAGTTCGTACGGTCAATGATGAACTCGCGAGGCCGCGTCTGTGGGAGCAGCGCCAAGACGACACGAGCTACATCGGCGGGACACAGTGGATGGCGATCAAAAAAACGATCTACGCGGCGAATCACCGAGTTGGTCTGCGCGCGTCCAGAGAAGCGCGCCGCGAGTGCAGCGTGCCGAACATCTTTGGCCTGAAGCAGCGCGAGCACCATCAGCGACAGCAGCTCCACCTGGTTCTTGCGGAACTCGGGGAAGTGCGCGGTGAAGCAGCGGGTCAGTTTGGCCAGGACATCGGGAGACGCACACTGTTCTCGCGTGTCACTCGCGGTTTTTCAACCCCTAGAGAAACTGTCGGGTACTGAGCAGAGCGCCTTGCGGGCGGCAATGCGCGAAATTCGGGGGGCAACGGCGCTGCGTCAAATGCAGCTGTTACCCCCAGAGTCCCCCGCGGTCGAGGAGTGGTCTGGGTTTGGCAAAGGCATCTCCATCGAGTGCGCCTGGCTTGTGTGCCGCGTGGATATACGATGAGGCCTCACACCTGGGGCCACTCACACCCGCCAGTGGTCACCCCTGAACGATCTGCTGGTGTTCTGCTGGCCAGGGGCGCATAATCTTGGCTGCAGCGTGACCGGATTGCGCGGCTGCGCAGGGGCTGCCCCAAGCGCTGGCGGCCGGACGCCAGGAGATGCGCCGTGACTGTACAGAAAAGCCAGGCCTTGAGTGATCGGCACAGTCTGGCATGGGCCACACAAGCCGCATGACTGAACCTCCCGCAGGGTCACCGGAGGAATTCATCAGCCACCTGGAAGGGGAGCGGCGTGAGGGCGTCATTTGGGGCCCGCCGCAGCACCCGACACGGCGCTTCCTCATGCCACTGGCCTTCATGCTCGGGATGATCTTTGTGACCGGTTTGCTGGCTGGGCTTCTGGCCTGGCTCAGCTGAGCGGCGGTCCAGGCCTTGAAGTGAGCGCTGGGTGCAGGGGCCTGGTCAACCCCTGAAACGAGCAAAGTATGGCCTGACGTAGGGCCTGCGTCGCCTGCGCCTGCTCACCTCACCCTGCAGCCTCCAAGGCGGTGATCAGCCCGTCATGCCATCAGGATCGTCAGGCGGCAGGTGAGACCGCAAACCCAGACGCTGCAGTTGGCGGTCTCTGGGGGCAGCCATAGCTCGTCTGGCTGGCTGGGCCACCTCACGCTAGGCGGCCCAACAAACTCCAGAAAGGGGGCCACCTCAGGGTGACCACCCGCGTGCAAGGCGGTGGCCGGAACGGTAGGGCATAGCTCAGTGGTGGCCAACCCCACCTCAGGGCCAGCAGCCGGTCCCAGCCGGAGCAGCCGCCACGACCTGTTGCGGCCGGACCAGCTTCAGGGCGTAGGGAAGTGCCGTTATGCCGTGTACTTCGGCCAGCGCACGCATCATTGTTGCCCAGTGTCTCAGGCCAGATGGGGTGAACCGTGCCCACCTCTGCGCCCGAGGCCCTCAGCAGCAGGCTTGGCAGCCGGGCGCAGGGTTACATGCGGCCCTGCAACATGACACTGCTGCACTTTTCCACCGGGTTTATGAAGGACGTGGCCTTCCGGCGTGCTGGCCTGTCTTCAAGCCGGCTGTGCGCAGAGGAGACATAGACTCCGGCCACCCAGCAGGTGGTGCCGAGCCAACAACTCAGCCACGCTGGGCCCCGCGTGTGGCCTGATGGGGGTCAAGAAGATTCCCGGGTTGGGCAATATTCCCATCATCGGCGAGCTCTTCAAAAAGACCACGGTCGATCAGCGCAATACCGATCTGGTCATCGTGGTCACGCCACGTCTGATCTTCCCCGAGAAAAAGCCGTGAGACGCCGCGCGTGGCTGGTGGCCCTGACCCTCACGGCCTGCGCGCCGGCGGTGCAGTCGCCCGACCGGACCACCGACCTCTCCCCACAGGCTACCCAGAACGTCCTGAGCAGCTTCAGCGCGGCGTTCGCTACCCTCGGCCTCCAAGTTCAGACGGTGCAGGGGACGGTGACAACACCCAGTACAGACGAGGCACTCCTTGATGTGGTGCGGCGCTTTAAGGAGAGTGCGCCCGGTTTCTGCCCGCTGGCGCAGCAGTCATTCTTCACTGACACGTCAGGCCAGCAGTTCCTGACTGTGCTTGGCCTGGGCCAGGAGGTCACCTTTCTGATCTACGACCGCCTGAATCCAGCAGGCCTGATCAGTGTGATAGGGAGAGGGACAGTGCGCTCACCTGTGGGCGTGAAGACCTGCCGTTGACACCATGAGGGCCATGGAGATGGGCTGAGCGCTGCTCCTAATAGGTGCCGAAAAGATTCATCACTGCTGCAGGCCGGTTTCTGGCCTGCAGTTTTTGCGGCGCCTTAAGCACTGGTAAGGTCGGGCTTCTTAAGGGATGCTGGTCCTGCTTGACCTTCCGACGAGCTGTCCCTGTGCTTCAAATGTGGTGCGGCCCAGCTGGGTCTACCATTCGCTGGAGAGGTCCTGTCACCAAACCTGTTGGCCGTTCTATTGGACTTTGAGCCGGTTCTCTCGCCTGTGCAAACGGACCCACCCAGGCCCGAGTGACTGCAATCAAGGAGAAAGGCGACCCGAAAAAGGTCGCCTTTGATGGTGAACAAGATACGGCGGTATGCACGGGCACGCCAGGACATACAGCACAATCACGTTCAGAAGTCCTCGACCTCATGCTGGACGTCGTTTTCTTCCATCGCCACATACCGCCGGGTCGTGTCTACGGACGCGTGGCCGAGCAACGCGCCAACCCGGGTAAAATCCTTGGTCACGCGGTACAGCCGGGTCCCTGAGTGTTTCCTGGCCGCATGAAAGCCGCGCCAGGTCTGCCCATGCCCAGCCGCCCGAAACGCGAGGCTCATCCGGTACTTGGCCTGGTGGTAGGACCAGTCGAAGAGTCGGCCATCGGCTTGTATCGGCGGGAGGCCGGCTAGAGCGGTGCGAACCCGTTTCCCCAGTGGCACCCGGCGGACCTTGCCACCCTTGCCGCGCACAGTCAGCTGCGTCCCCTGAATGTCAGAGACCTTCACGGCCAGGGCTTCACTGACGCGCAGGCCCGCGTGGGCGCAGAGCAGCAACAACGCGGCCAGGCGGGCGTCGCAGTAGCTGAGCACCTCATCAATCTCGCGCATATACGGCGGGTTCCTGACGATACCTGGCGTGGGGTCCGGCGGCACATGGACATCCTCAAAGGGCTGGGCTTCCGTCGCGCCGGCCCAGCGCAGGGCCCGGTACAGCGCCCGGGCGCCGGCCACGTACTGCGCCACGGTCGAGGCCGACAGGGTGCCCGTTTTTCCGCGTCCCTGTGACGGCCGCGTCTGCAGGTGCGCCACGTAGCGTCCGCCGTCCCGCCGCCCGGGGCGCAGCAGTTGGACCCCCTGATCCTGCGCCCACGGCACAAAGTCGCTCACCGCCAGGCTGTAGGCTGCCAGGGTCTTCGGACTGGTGCGGGCACCTTTGCGGCTGCCACTGGTCATGTAGGCCTGGGTGACCTGCACCAGGGTCGGGGCGTCGTAGGTGCTGGCCGCTTCGACGGCACGGACTCGTAGAGCTTGATCAGTCAGATGGATCAGGGCGAGGGGGTCACCAGTGCGGACAAGGGTCACAGTGACCTGAATTTAACACTAAGCAATATTAGCGTGAATTCAGAGCTCTTGAGTCATGGCGCCTCATCGCCCCTGCACTCCACAGGCAGCCCTGTGCTGCACCCGTCTGTAACCCCTCAGGCTGCGTTCGAGCGGCCTTCTCGTGGCTCCTGTGCGCGAGTCCTAATTTTTATTGTCTAGCACGCAATTAAATAATGCCTCTTTACGCTATGGAGCAAATATGAACTTAATAATCTGCGGTGGGCGATATTTGGGAGGATTCGTCAGCCCAGCATGCCCTCGCGCCCTGCATAGAGGCCCCAGCTTCCCAGCTACACCCAGGCATTCACTCGGGGGCAACGCCTTCTCGGACCGCTTGAAGCCATCGTCAGCCCACCTGTGCTGTGTGCGGAAGTCGTGGTGGACTCAATGCCGCTCCCGGTGTGTCGTCCCAAACGGGGGAAACGCTGTGCGTTTCCCGGGGCGAGGTGGGGATTCGGCACGCAGGGAAACTTCTTCGGCTTCAAACTTCATGCCTGGGTGTCACCGCGTGGGCAGGTCATACAATACGTGATCCGACCTGCGAACCTGCATGACACAACTGTCGCCTATGAGCTCAACAGCCGCTGGCCAGAGTTCGGTGGACCGAAAGTCATCGGAGACAAAGGGGATTGCGCACTGGGCTTCACCTTCCCGCCCAAGAAAAACACCCGGTATGACACCGGGTGGCGACAAGACCGGCACCCAAAATTACGCAAGCGCGTCGAAACCGTGTTTTCTCAACTGGTAGAGGCTCAGGTTCGCTCGGCTCAAACGAAAACCCTGACCTCATTGCGGTTTCGCGTCGTCCTGGCGGTCATCGCACACAACCTCATGTCACCTTAAACTGGTACGCTGTTCAGGCATGAAAATAGCTGGTCGCACAGCCGGGAATGAGCCTGTCTTCGAAGAAATTGGCTCTATAGACCGCACGCTGCTCGCACATCTCAGCAGCCTGTTTGGCGACTTGCAGGACGACGACGATGCACGGCACATCAGTCGTACGGCACGCACCACGCCTCGGGGTTACTTCTTCGACACTGCCGGGTATACCCTGGCAGCCCAGGGGAGAGACGTCGTCATTACCGCGAAGTACGCAACGTTCGAAGCATCCATTCATCGGGAAGAACTGGCCGAACTGATGACACAGTGGGCTGGGCACCTGGAATCAAGCGGCCGAGATGCGCCATGCCAGCAGACTGGCCGCCCTGGATATCCCTAGAGGTTGAGGTTCCTTGCCTCAAGCCCTAAACGGGGTTAGTGAGTGAAACGCATTAAGTCGGCAAAACGACCCTGGTGCGCAAAGTCATCCTCCACCTCGCCGCCCGCTACGGCACCAAGGTCGTGGACACCAGCAGCGAGGTCACTGACTCAGGTCAGATCGGCCACTGGGCGGCCATGCCCACTCACCGCATCCTGGTATCTGACAAGAAGGAACAGCCTAAATTGATCCGCCAAGCGTACGCCAACCACAGCCCCATGTTCATCGCCGTGGACGAGATTGGCCATCACGGTGACGCCGACGTAGTGGCGTCCACCGTCGACCGAGAGGCGGGCATGGTCGCCACCTGCCACGGCGAAACCCTCACGAACGTGGTGAACACCCCAACCTTCTGGTCGGTCATGGGGGCGATGCGCGAGCAAGGCCTGACCCGCCAGCGGATGACCGAAGCGACCTTCGATGTCGCTGTGGCAGTGCGCGGCGTGGGTCGCTTCGTCAGCCATGACCGCATGAGCCAGGCGGTGGATGAAGTGCTCGCTGGCCGGAGCGGGCGGCGGGGTGGGCGGAGCGCTGCACGCTAGCGCGATGCTCGGACACAGGGCGATCATCATGCAGGCTTTTTTCATTCAGGTTGCCTCGCTCAGAAGAGGGGAGAGCGGCGGTCACCGCTCCGGTCACGTGGGTCACAGCCCGGCGGGCACCACCGCGTACGCGAGGTAAGCACTGCCCGCCTTGGTCTGCCCGCTCGCCTCGAGGTGGCTGCCGAGCAGGAAGGTGGCGCCGCCGGACTCGCGTGCCATGGCCCGCAGCCGGTCCACCGCACCGAAGACCACGCTGCCCTCGGCCGCCGCCTGCACTTCGGTCGCCCACTGACCGTCCACGATGAAGCGCGGTTCACCGCCGCCCTGCATCGTCACCGCCACGTAGTGATGTGTGCCGCCCAACCGGACCGGCCGGACCTGGCCCTGCGTCTCGCGCACCGGCTGCCAGTTCGCGTCGGCTGGCCACAGCCGCACGGTGCAGGCCTGACCGTTCACTTCACCTGGCTCGCCCGGCAGTCCCGCCGCTTCGAGCGCCGCGCTTGTCCGCTCGAACAACACGTGGCGCACCGCGCTCATCCGGCCCTGGTACTCGGTTGGCCCGCCCGCATCAAGCGCGGCGTCCCACGCCATCTTCAAGGCTTCCATCGCCACCCAGGCCGGGATGGTCACCAGCGCCATCTCCTCGTACGGCCGCTCGCGGCCCAGTTCCTGGTTCATCACGTCAATGGGGTAGACCTTCTTGTCTGCGCTCAGGTTGCTCGTCATGCCCCCCTCTGGTCACCGCCCGGGGTCTGCGACCCGCGGGCGGTGGACGTGCAAAGCGAGGGAGGCCAGCGACAAAGGTCCCGGGTTCCACTCGCCTCCCGGCTCCTCGCTGCAATGAAAAAAGGAAGACGGCTCCTCGCCGCCTTCCCTCTCAGGTGCCGGCAGGCCACCGCCTTCCTCCCTCGTCTTACCTTACGCTGCCCTCTCCGGGAATCAGGAGCAGTGCCGCGAGCGCCAGATGCCGCCCAGCGATCATTGATCCGAAGCTGCCTCGCCTCGGCGACTGGCCGCTCGCCGCGCTTCACGCTCGGCCTTCTCTTGCGCCCGAGCCTGCTCTCGTTGGAAGTGACGCACGTCCACCCAGCTGCCTGAGTCGTCACGCGCGTACACCCACCACCGGTCAGCGTCCCACCGGCAAGGAACACGCCGGCCGCTGCCCCGAACACCCGCAGGCTCTCGAGGGCCTGAGTCACTGCCCGCTCGCCATGCAGGTCACGGGCCAGCACCGCCCGCAAGGTCAGCCCCTCCACTTCCAGCACCGCGGGCCGGAAGAGCAGGCCACCTCGCCGAACATCGAACACGGTGCGGTACCCGGAGCGTAACTCCAGCGTGCCCCGCTCACCACCTCGCGTGAGGGAGAGACGCACGCCCGAACCTGGGCACAGCACTCGCCCGTCCTCCTGAACGTCCCACCCCGCTGGCCCCAACGCTTCACTGAGAGTCATACCGTCACCTGGAAAAAAGAGAGAGTCGAGTGCGTGGAGGGTTCATTCCTATCCCTGCGGCGTGCCTCTCCTCAGGCGTGAGTCGAGTGAGTGGAGGGCCCCGCATTCCTACCTCTGCGGCGTGCCTCCCTTCAGGCGTGGGTTGAGTGACCGCATAGTGCTCAGCCGAGCGGACCCGCACTCAGCATCACCGTCACACCCATCAGCATGCGCCGGCCAGCCTGGGACATCGGCCGGGGCTTCGGGTCATCCTCCAACCGGATCACGAACGGACCCCGGCCCTGGTCACGCTTCTCGGTCATGGTCAGGCCCCCGACCCGCACACCCACCGTGTCCTTGAATCCACCCTGAACCACCAGCACGCCCCGCCGTTCGCCGACCCCCGAGACCAGCGCTGCCGCTCGCCTCACGACGGCCAGGTCGCTCAGGTCCCGTCGCTCGAACGCCACCAGGGTCACGCCTTTCACCTGCACGGATGGGGGACGGCGCAGACCGAGCGGCTGCCCCGCCTCAATGATCGTCCGGGTTCCGGCGTTGAATGCAAGCTGCACCTTCGTCCGGTCGGGGGAGAATCTCGGGGTCAGGCCATGCACCGGACACAGCACGCGCCCGTTCACCTGCACGTCCCAGCCCGCCGACATCAGGAGAGCGGACACCTCTTCGTCACCCAGCACATGGCGCTTCGTCATGCCCTGACCTGTCGGCGGGCGTGGGTCACCAGACCCCGCCGCGCCGGAAGAGAGGAGAGTCGGGGAGTGAGGCGCCCCTTAGTGCACCTGCTCTTCCTTGAGGATGCCGTGGCGTGTCACGTACCCTCGCAACTCGGTCAGCACCTTCAGATCTCCCGTCAGCATCCGGCGCAGCAGGTCCGTCAGCTCGGGGGTGACCAGCGGCACAGGCGCGCGATTCGAAACCGGCTGCTCGTACGGCCGGAGGTCAAACAGGAACTCGCCAGCATCCACGCCCTCCCACTGCAGGCCCTCGGCATCCGTCAGCACGGTCGACACGGAGAACGAACCAGTCCGGTTCACGACCTCGGGGGGCGAAGCGAACAAGCCAGTCACGGTTAAGGGCAGCGCGATCTTCAGTCGGGTCATGCCATGACCAGTCAGCCGGCGTGGGTCGGCAGACCCCGCGGGCTGTGCCGTCCTTGAAGAACAAGAAGAGGGAGAACGCCGCGCGGCGCCCTCCCCTTTACCCAAACGCCTGATCCACGAACACCTCGCGTGGCTCCGGCCGCGCAGGCATGCTGGGCCTCCGGCCACCCACCGGCACCGGCATCATCCGGGCGTCACCCGGCACTCGCACGAGCAACCAGCACCCCCCGTCCACCAGGCGAGGCCACGCACTGACCTGAACCATCACCCCCCGCAAGCCAGGTACGAACGCGCCCGACCCGATCCGATCACCGCTGCTCGCATGCACCGTCACCCGTGACGGCAGCTCACCCGCACAGCCCGCCGGCAGGAACAACCCAATTCGTCCGGCGCCCGGCTGCGCCCAACACCGCACCCGCCAGCCGCCCGCCGGGTTCACCCATCCGAGTCCGAGCGGCGCGTAGCCCTGACCGCCACGGCGCAGCACACTCAGGTTTAAGTCGGCTGGTTTCCCGTTCATGCTCTGGCCCGCTTCGTCTTGTTCGGCAGGATGACCAGCTTCGTCTCGCCCGCCGGCACGACCACGTCCAGGGTCGCGAGCACCGCCCGGCCTTCGCGTGACACCCAGGCACGGCCCACCTGAAACCAATCCGTTCCCCCGTTGTCCGACGGCCGGGTGACCATCAGGCGGAACTGCGTCCCGGGCTGGTAGCCACCGGCGTCATGCACGACCAGGGTCTCGTCGGGGATGCCCCCTTCCAGTAGCAGGTTCCACCCGCCACCCCCGCGGTGGCGGAACGCCTTGCCGACATGCCTCCACTTGTCGCCGCTCTCTCTCACCACCACACGCGTCCCTTGCATACCCACCTCCACCGAGCGGCGCGGGTCGCAGACCCCGCCGCTCGCATTCCAGGCGAGTGACTGCGTGAACACAGGTTGGGAGAGGTCATCCGGCAAAAGATAGAGCGTGGGTCCAGGGACAAGAGCATCACGGGCCGGGTCAGTTCGCCCGGCAAGCCGATGGGCGTAGGTCGGGCGTGGGTCGTGTGCACAGTCCTCCAGTCCATGTCTGGGGTGTTGCGGTGCGTGCCGCATGGCCGCGCCGCAGGTGAACCCTGAGCGAAGTCGAGCAGAGAGCCTTCCGAACTCGTGTCGTTCGGGCCCAGTCAAGGCCAGTGTGACCCGAGCTGAAGCGAGTCACGTCACGTCTATGTCTGGGGTGTTGCGGTGCGTGCCGCATGGCCGCACCGCAGGTGAACACCGAGCTGAACCGGGCAGTGATGCCCATTGCACTCGTGCCGTCCGGGCTCAGTCGAGACTAGCGGGAGCCGAGCTGAAGCGAGTCGTGTCACGTCCATGGCCGGGGTGTTGCGGTGCGCGCCGCATGGCCGCGCCGCAGGTGAACACCGAGCTGAACCGGGCGGTCTGTCTTCCGAACCCGTGACGTCCAGACGCCGTCGAGACCAGCGGGACCCGAGCGTCGCCGGGTCGCCGGGCGAGTTTCCAGGCCTGCACCCAGAGTGCCGGGCGGCCACCAGTGCCAGTGCGTAGCGCCGAGGCAGCCCGCTGCGTGTGTCGTTCAGCCCCCCATGAACCCACCCGCGGTGTTGCGGTGCGTGCCGTCAGGCCGCGCCGCGGGTCCCCAGTTGGCCCGGCTGCACCAGGCCTGGGGGGGAAAAATTTGTTTGCGAGAGCGTTGCGCTAGACTGCGCAACCGGGAAGGGGCGTTTCTGACATGCCCTTTTCGGCGCGAGGCTGGCGGCCAGCGCCCAGACGGCGGATTTCGCTGCCGATGCAAAAACCTCTCTGTTTAGGACTGTAGGAAAAATGCGCATTTCTCATTTCCAGATGCGCACGGTTACATACCGAATTTCCGTGTACTTAACGCGTTTATGAGGGGGGTATTTTCGGGGGTTTGGCCTATCATGCGAAGCCATGTCCAAGCCCGAAGCGTTCAAGAATACGCTTGAACCACTCACGCCACTGATCGCTGAACACTTCGGCATCCACCGTAGCAACGCGTATCGGAACGCCACAATTTTTGAAGAGCATGTAAAGCGAGTGCTCGGTCGCCGCCTTCCGCGCAGTGGCCGGGCCCGGCAATTGATGGTCGACCGGGAGCTGTGGGACATCTTCGTCACCTGCTACTCGGCCTACCACGAGGGTGCCGAGCCGAGCTTCAACACGGCGCTCGCCAACCGGTTTAGCGGGGAACACCCCGAGGCCCGGTCACTCGATGATGTCTATGATCAGTTGAACCGGCAGACTGAAGCGCTCGCGGACCTGCGGGCGATGGTCCACGAAACAGTGGAACGGCAGGAACGCGAGATGGGCGAGTTGCGGGACATGCTCACTGAATTTCGCAAAGTCGTTCAGGATGGCTTTGGCCTTTTGCAGACTCAGGGGTTCGCCAAAGTGCTTCGTGAGCTGAGTGCGGCGGACGAGCGGAGTGAGGGTCGAGCCACGGCGTTGGACCAAAGTCTGACCCAACATGCGGCCGACCTGCACCGGGCGTTGGCCTCAAATCACTCGGACATGCAGCGGACCCTCGACGCGCAGGTGGCCCAGTTGGACAACCTCAAAGAAGGCGTGTGTGCGGTGGCCGAGGTGGTGTCGACCATGGCAGACCACTTTCCCGAACCTCAGGCTGGGTCGTCAGGCTGAACAGTGATGGTTCGACGAGACGTCCACTCCCCAGCGGCAGTGGACGTCTCGCCGCTTCGTTTCGCCTTCCGGCTTTGTCGTTGATGGTCTGGTTGGGTCTTGGTCTTCGTGGTGAGTGAGCGCTCGGCCATGTCGCTTGATGGAGTTTCGATCTTCGTGATCAGTGGCCGTTGAGCCTTTCGGCTCCGGTCTGCGGATGGGTCGGCGTCTCCTGAACGAGGCTGGCTTGGCTGGTCAGAATGTAAGACGTGCGGCTCCACTTGACCTTGGGTGTGGTTCGTCAGGAGAACGGGTGGCATGTGGTGGAGTTGACTGGAGTTGGGAGTGGTGTGATGGTCAGCCCAGGTGGTCGGGATTGGTGCACGTTGGTGATGCGTGTTCAGGGAGAAGGGGGAAGGCGCCAGGCGCGAACGGAGGTGGTCGGCGGCGCGTGAGTGAGGGCCTGCGGTGCGTTCGACTGGAGGGGCGCGGCCTTCCCGGGCCTGCCTACTCTGTACGCGAGACGGCGGCTGCGGCTTGATGTGATGCCTCCGTGCAAGGACCGACATCTTGAGTGCAGTGCAGAGGCTGGTGGTGAATTTTGGGAGGCCGCATGCTCGGTCAAGGGTCTCATGGGTAACGGTACAAGGAGCAGTAGTGATGGAGAGCGGTGAGTGTCGAGCGGTGCAAGGCCAAACTGGGGTTGAAGCGGAGAGGGGTGAGGTAGCCCTGGGGTGCGAGAGCCGGGTGTGGCAACCGGCATACCGAAGGTCAGGTAAACCTGCAAGGTGGTGAAGGATCACGATCAAGGAGCTGTCACGTTGAGTCTGGGCATTCGGTTTTGACATGCGATGTGGGCGCGCCAGGGGATCGGGCATTGGGTTGGTGCAGGTCTGGAGAAGTCTCTGCACTGAGGCGCGTTCATGATTTCCCAAGTGGTCAAGATGACGGCGAGAGCAGGAGACGTGGCTTGTCCGGGTCAACCTGGGCGTCAGTCGAGTGGCTGGAGCTGGCAGGGAGGAGGTGAGGCCATGATTCATTCATAGGGATCACTGTGGGTGGGACCCGTCCGAGTGTCGGAGCAGGTGGGCCGATCTGGGTGATGAGCTGATGGGTCAGTGGGCTGCTCAAAGCCAAGCCAGACCGTGGTGACTTCCGGGTGATCTCGATCAGGACGGCCGCAGAAAAACCTGAGTGGCGGTCGAGCGTGCGGCACTTGGCGACGGCTGTCCTGACTGGACGGAAGAGTGCGCTGGACCGGTGAGTTAGGGCGGTTGGGGCTGTCCAATTGGTCTGGCGTCTCGGGGGTTACGGGTCAAGGTAAGGGTTGAGTCGGGCGTGCAGCCAACAGGATGGGCAGTCGGCGACTGGCGATGTTTGGGTTAGGGGGCTCACCGATCAACATCCACGGTCATGCGGCGTGATGGTTTCTACCTCGTTCGCTTAGCGAAGGGTGGGTGTGAGTATGGGAAGTCGTGATGCGGGTGATGGGTTCCGGACCGAGCGGTGCACGAAGTGGGTGTGACCTTGGGTGCGTAGTCGCGATTGAGGCAAGGTTCGTCGAGGTCGAGCAGCGAGTGTGGTGAGCTGGTCGGGTGGGTGTGAAAGGTGTCTGTTGACTGAGCGTCCGGCGAAGCCCTGTCGAGGGTGCGACATTCTGCGGTCGGGTATGGCCTCGTGGTCGCAAGCCCTGGTGTTGCCATGACGGGGAGAGGTGGAGCCGGAATCATGGCGCTGAATGTGGTTGGCGGGCGGTGCCTCGTCACTGTCCTGGGTGAGTGCATCGCAGCATGAAGCGCACCCCGAAGCCGGAGCCTGGGGTGCGCTAAGGGAGGGGCGTGTGGTTAGCCGGTGCGGAGGTTGGGCCAGTTGCCGACACGGATGCTGCGGGGCTCACGGCCCGCGAGCACTTCATCGACGGCCTGACTCACGCGGTCATGAACCACGAAGCGGCCGACGCCCCGGACTTCTACAGCCACGTCGAAGGTCGCTTCGGTCCTGCGCTGGCGCTCCAGGCCGTGCTCGCGAATGGCGCCCATGACTGGCCAGAAGGTCGGGGTGTTCACCACGTTCGCGAGGGTCTCGCCGTGACAGGTGGCGACCATGCCCACCCCGCGGTCGACGGTGGAGGCCACAGCATCAGCGTCACCGTGATGTCCGATCTCGTCGACGGCGATGAACATGGGGCTGTGGTTGGCGTACGCCTGGCGAATCAATTCAGGCTGTTCCTTCTTGTCACAGCGACAGCCGGAAGAGTTGAGGGAGTCGGGTGAGGGAGGCGAGGGCGAGTGTTCAGCGTGGGCTTGCGGGAACGGCTCGTGCGTGCGGTGCAACGGGGGATGAGTCAGCCGCAAGTGGCCCAACACTTCAGTGTCAGTTTGGCGAGCGGGGCAAGGGGTGCAGGCCCCTGCTCGACTTGGACGCCCAGTGCGCGTCTTGCCACCTGAGGAACACGAGGACTTGCGGGCACAGGTCCGGGTAAGCCCGGACCTCACACTGACCGAACATGCCGCGTTGTGGCGCGAGGGCCACCCGGCGGCCTCCCCCAGCACACCCGTGCGCCGGTTCAAGATGCTAGGCCTGACGAGAAAAAAGACGCTGGCGGCCAGTGAACGCGATGAGCGTAGCGAGCGCAGTTCGTCGCCGATCTGGCTGAAGCCGTGCCGAGTGACTTGCTGTACCTGGACGAGCGTGGCTTTCAGACCACCATGGCGCGCACCCATGCCCTCGAGGGCAACGGGCATGGGTGCGCTGCCACGCAATCGGGGCAAGAATCGCACGCTGCTGTGTGCCCTTACCCTCGCTGGACCGACCGCCCCGTTGGTGATTGAGGGCCGGGTGAATATGGATGTCTTCATCACGTATGTTCAAACGGTGCTCGTTCCAGTGCTACGTCCTGGGCAAGTGGTCGTACTGGACAATCTTGGGGCGCACCTGCGCCCCAAAGTTCGTGAATTGGTCGAGGCCGCCGGGGCCCTCCTGGTCGACTTGCCGCCCGACTCGCCCGATCTCAACTCCATCAAACTGATGTTTTCCAAACTCCAGGCCATCATGTGGGCCCTCGCCGCCAGGACCCGGGAGGGTGTTCTGCACACGCTGCGCTAAGCCCAGGACACCGTCACCCCCTCTGATGCACAAGGCTGGTTTTACTGATCCGAGCGTAAATCTGTAGCGCGCTCCTCGCCCGAGGGGCCGACCATTTACCACATCGGGGTCAAGTGCCGACGAGTGGCCCCAGGTGTACTCCGCCTCTTCTGCTGCTACGGATCAACGCATGGATCAGTAGCTGGTCCTTTCCCTTCAACTCTTCCGGTGATTCCTGTGAGCGTACCTTGGATCACGTGCGCTTTCTCGCCTATGAGAGTGAACGCTGGCCGGCTGGCGCTGCGCGGGGCGCTGGAGCGTGGATTGTCTCCAGTCGTCCCGGGCCTGCGCCGCGACGACTGGAGACTGGACCCTCATAAACTTAACAGCCGGTACGCGCCGCAGGGGCTTCCCATGCGGCCCTGGGTCTTCAGTAGCGCGCCCCTCGTGGGTCTAGAACTCACCGAGACCAGCGCTGCGGCGCTGGTCTCGGTATGCGGTCGTATGGGCGTTCGATCAGTACTGCGCAGGTGGACCGGAGCCCACCTGCATGTTCCGGTCCGTGGTGCTGCCCTTGGGGGAGAAGAGCCGGGCGCTCGTGTTCCACAACTCCGCATGGCCGGTGGGCCTGTGGTTCAAGGAGGGAGGAGACGCGTGGCTCCAGCGCGGCGCAGTATCCACGCCCGGATCTGAACCCCGCCTCCCCGAGTCAACTGGCTGGGAGAGAGGTGCGGTCGGAGACTCTGGCCATTGAAGTGGTGCGAGTGGACGGGCTGGTGCTATTCCTTGAGGGTGCCCCGTGACCAGGTATCGAGGATAGGCCTCTCAATCCCCCTGGCAGTGATCCAGGCCAAGATGTGCCCGAACAACCGGGTAAGGTCGGCTCGGGCACGGGTCTTCCGCACGGTTGCGCATGAGGCACCTCTAGGGTCAGAATGGCCTGAATTTACGCTAAGAGCGAAATATTTATCATTGGTCGTTGCTCAGCGTAAAGTGTCATAAATTTTGTTCGACGGGCACGATGTTTTTTGCCCGAGGCCACAGAACGGCCAGGAAGGCCCTTCCAAAGGCGGCTGAGGGGGAGAGGAAGGGTCGCTTTCTAGACTGGCGCGTCGCCCGTTTGCGTTGACGCTCGCAGGGGTAACAGGCCGGTGAGCGCCCCGCTACGCTAAGGACACACGCTGCTGCTGTTGCCTCTGGCTTACCTCGTTCTCGTCACCGTCATGATGCCCGAGGTGCTGCGTAGCGTCTCCCTGGAGGCTCCCACAGCCACCATGCAGATCGTCGGCTTGCTTGTGCTGGGCTGGACCGCGCTGGAAGTTGGGATGGGTCTCGCCGCCTGGGTCGCTCAGCGTGTGCCGCACAAACCCCGGACCCACGGGCATCCGCCGTTCCTGCCCCTCAGTTTTTTCCTTGCAGGACTGGCCGCTGTCGCGGCGTTTGCCCTGGGCCGGCAGCCGGAGAATGCCCTGCGGTACGACCTCGTGAATGCCCTGGGCGTCGCCGCCATTGCCCTGGGCGGTCTCCTGTCCCTACGCAACGTGAATCTGAGCCTGCAGACCCTCGCGTCGCCGGGTGAGCGGTCGCCCAGGCCGGCCCCAGGCTTTACGGCACCGCCCGTTGCAGCCGCGCCGCGTTCGGCAGCGCCAGCAACGGGCTGGACGTTTGCGCGGCTGCGGGCGCTGTCCAGCCGGGAATTCGAACAACTCGTCGCCTGGATGTACCAGGCTGAGGAGAGCGACGCGCGCCTGACTCCAGCCGGCAACGATGGGGGGTGGGACATTGAAGTTGTGCAGGGAACGCGGCGCCTCTTCGTGGAGTGCAAGAATGTGGACACGGTGGGCACGCCGATCCTGCGGTCCCTGCACCCGGCCGTGTCAAGTCACCGGGCGTCGAAAGGGGTGTTGGTGACGACCGGGCGCTGCACGTCGGATGCGCATCGGGAGGCCGGACGGTTGCATTTGGAACTGGTCGACGGCACGCAGGTGCTGATGCGGCTCAATGCCTTGGCAGCTCAGGTCCACACCTTGCGGTGACCTAGACCAGCAGAGCGCCGATCGGCTCGCTCTGTTCTCTTACCTAATGCTATTTAGGGTATAAACAGGTGGTGACCCACGCTCAGCACGCTGAAACACCCTTCCTATGACCCTGGTCCAGTACCAAGGCAACGTCCTCGCTCAGAGCCGCGCGTGGACCAACCTGCACGACGAGGAACTCCGACGGCGAACGGTCAAAGCTGCCGGGGAGAAGGACGTGGCCGCGCTGGTCAGCCTCACCCTGGCCTACCTCGCCCACCAAGGCGGCAGTGGTGTCCTCACCAGCCCACGCACCGTCGAGGCGTATGCCCTCGGAACCCGGCAGTTCGTCGAGTACGCCACAGCGAACGCCGTCAATCTCCTGCGCCCCGGCCGGCATGACGCGCAGACCTACATCAACCACATGCTCGCTGCGGGCCGGAAACCCGCTGGCGTGCAGCTCAAAGTCGCGGCGGCGAGCTGCCTGTACCGGGCGCTGCGCTGGGCCGGCGCCACCGAAGCGGATCCCTTCCGGGACGCCAAGGTGCCCAAGGACCGCACCCCCGGCATCGTCAAGCGCCCGCCTTATGCCGAAGACGACCTGCAGGACGTGTTGGAGCACGCGAACGTCCACGAGAAGTTCCTGCTGTTCCTGATCGCCCACGCGGGGCTGCGCATCAGCGAAGCCCTCGCGCTGGACTGGACCGACCTGGACGAAGGCGCCCGGCGCATCCACGTCCGCAGCGGCAAAGGCCGCAAAGGCCGCGTCGTCGCCATGAGCACCAGTCTTGCCCGGGCCGCCCGCCAGTACCGCGGCCAGTACGGCCCGGGTGGACCCCAACACCACGACGGCCGCCGCGCCACACCGCCTGAGCGGGTCTTCCGCTACGGCAGCACGTTCACGGCCCGGTACCACCTCGGCAAAGCGTTCCAGGCCGCCGGCGTCCCCTTCCGGGGATTCCACCCGGGGCGGAAGTACGCCGGCACACGCCTGGTCCAGCAGCTCAAGGATTTTGGCCGGGTCGCGGCGCACCTCGGCCACGAAAGTGTCGACACCACCCGCAAGGGCTACGCGCAACTCGCCGCCGACGACCTCAAGGATGATCTCGCTGGGTGGTGAAGTTGACCTTCAGGTCCCCCAGCGGTCTGTCAGGCTGGGTTCCAGCTGAGCCAGCCTCGACGCCATGTGTTTCAACGCCGCCGCGGCTGGCCCTGGGTCTGCCTGTGCCTGGCGGCGGAGCAGGTCCTGCACTTCAGGGCGTGTCATACCAGATGGCACCTGCTGGAGCGACGCTTCGAGGATCGGTCGCACCTGCCGTTCCAGAGGAAAGCGGTAGGGCGCCCAGGTCCGGCGCAGGTCCTCAATCAACGTCCATGCCAGTCCTTCACGGAAGGCCTGGGCGGATCCGGTCAATGTGCTGAGCGGCCTGGTCCGACGGGGCCCAGGTGGGCCAGGCTGTGACCGCGGCCGGGAGCCACGCCCAGGCCGCGCGGGTCTGCGCCCGATACCGAAAGTTCTGCCATTGATTCCGGACCGCCTGAGCGCCACTGATCGGGAACATGACCCGGTCCTGCACCGAGTGCACCGTGTCCTGCCCCGTCCAGGTGAGGGTTCGCAGGTCGCCCCACGGTTCAGGGGACGGCCGCCCGGAGAAAAAATGACGGGTCATCCCTGCGAGCAGCGGGCCGGCCATCGCCTCCACGTCCGGCTCACCCGGCAGCGCCCCGTTGAGCAAGTCGTGCCCCACCCGCAGGAGAACCTGCTGTGGATCTTGTCCTGTCAGCGCCGCGGCCGCCTGGTCCCAGAGGGACCGGACGTACTGGTCATCGTTCGTCAGCGGGTCGCTGTGGGGGTTCCCGGTGGTCAGCATGTACGCCCGGCTCGCTTCTTCGAAGGTCTGCAGGCGGTCCTCCCGCATGAGGCCCTCCCTCGGTTGCCACCGCACACCCGCCGTCCGGGCATCCAGCCGCCCCAGACCACCGCGGATCAAGCTGTCGGTCGCCCGCTGCAGGGCCTCGGGTGTCAAGGCCAGGGTGCACAGGGCCAGCAGCGGCGCAACGGTGACGCGTGGGTCCCGGGAGGGCGCCTGAAAGAGCTGGGCCAGTTCCCGCTGTGCGCGCTGGACGGCAATCTCACCGGGAATGCCGTCGAACCCGGCGCGCATGGGCGTGAAGCGCGTTTCGAAGTCGAGCAACGCGGCCAGATGGGTGTGCAGCGCCTGTGGACTGAGCCGCGTCAGGTGGTACACATGGTGCCAGGAAGGATCCGAGCTGCGCGCGACGGCCAGCAGCCACTCGCCGATCAGCCCCTGCCGGTGGTCCAGGTAGGTATAGTCCGCCTCCCTCGGCTGTGGAACGACGGTGCCAGCCGCGAGGCCGTCACGCCATTCAGGCGTGTCCCTCAGGGTGGCCAGCTGCCGGGCCAGGCCCACCGTGTAGGGCAGGTAGAGGTGTTCAAGTGTGGGGGGCGGCGAAGCGCCCGGTGGTCGGCGGACGGTGATCAAGTCGAAGTAGGTTGGATTCAGGGGGGGATGGTCCGGCCGGGTGGGGCGCGTCACCTTCAGGTGATGGCGGGCCGCTTCGTAGTTGGCATACCCGTTTCGCCGCGCGACGGTGTTGAGCGCCGTCTTATGGGCGAGCGATTCCTGACGGGCTTTGGCGGCGGCCGTCAGGGCGTGGGCCTCCGCTTTCAAGGCATCCAGCGTGATGGACATAGACACTCCTGCGCTGTCAGCGGCCGGGCAGGAACACGGTGTTGTGCGGCGTCCTCGCGTTCGCTGCACCGGCGCTGACAGGAAGAGGGCTGTCGAGGGCGTCTGGATGCGTTGCGGCTGACCTTGTCCGTACCCAGAACGGGTGCGAGGGGAGGGCGGGCAGCGGCCTGAACGCAGCGTAACAGGCACCACCAGGTGTGGCAAGGGGACGCTGCTGTGCGCGAGGACCGGTGGCCATTGCGCGCGACCAAGCGGACCCCGCCCGGTACCATGAGGGCGTGTTGGGACTTGTGGCCGGGGGCGTCATGATCGCGGGTTTCTTGTTTGGTCTGCTCACACTCTGGGCGGCCCTCCTGCTGCTCATGGCGTGGCCTTGGCACGACCGCACGGTGGTGCTGCGCCGGTTGGGCTTCACGCTGACGTGGGGTGGCGTGACCGCCAGCATCTGGGGCACGCTGGTCGGCTTTGAGGAGACGGGGATGGGGTACCGGCCTGTGCCGGAGGACAGTGTGTCGGACCTGTGGATGCGTGTCGGGTTCTGGGGTGTGATCCTGGGTGTAGCGGTGGTGCTGTGGGCTGTGGCGCGCGAGTATGTTGGCGGCAGGTCTCGGACACAGTGAGGAGGACAACGCAAGGGGAGGCTGCGCCCATGGATGCAGACCAGGACGCCATCCAGTACTTCTGTGAACAGTTTGGTGCTGTGGTTGACGCCGTGTGGCCGGAGGACGCTGACATTCGTGCCTACCCCGCGTTCCTCCAGACGTTCTGGCGCGCGGTGGGGTTTGGTGCGCGCCAGGACGGCTTTCTCTGGCTGGTTGATCCGAAAGACATGACATGGTTCACGCCGATGTTTGGTCTGAGCGAGGACCTGATTCCGTTCGCGCGAACATCATTTGGTGACGTTCACCTGTTTGATCGAAACGGCCACTGCTTCTTTTTTTCGCCCAATTACCGGGAATTGATGGAGATCGCCACGTCCTTCGAGACGGCGGTGATGACCTTAAGTGAGCCGGACTATATCGAGGATGATGAGCTGTTCGCTCGGCATCAGGCCGTGTGGGCTCAGGGTCAGCGCATTGACGCCAGGACCTGTTTCTGTCTGAGTCCAGCGGTGCCATTTGGCGGGCATGAACGCACGTCTGAGATTTACGTCGGAGCGTTGCAGGCGTATCTGCACCTGCTGAGTCAGGGCTGAGCCGCAGGGTGTCACACCGGCGAGGGCCAGCCTTGAAAACGGGAGCCCCCCGGCGTGTGGCTGGGGCTCTTCCTCAGCCACGCAAGAGCATGCCCACAGTGTCGCGCGCTGATGACGCCCCTCAGTCCTAACTGGCCTGCAGGCGCGTGAGGTCCGCAGGGAGGATAAACGGTGTGAGCGGCGCGGCCCCGTCCAGCAGTTCCCCACTCGTCCGGTCAAACTTCAGTTCCTGTGTCCCGAGCGCCAGGCGGATGGCCCGTTTGGTGACGCGCAGTTTCTTCGCCAGATGCACCCGCATGAATGGCCCTTCGTACACGCACACGGCCACACCCGTGCCGAACAGGGCCGGGACGGGCAGACGGGCCTGCCGCGCCGCCCGCTCGAACTGCTCCAGGTGCGCGCCGTAAATGCCCACGAACCCCGCGTTCACCCCATGCAGCAGCGCCAGACTGTCGACCGCCCAGGTGCGCAGCAGCTGCCGATCTTCTTCCGCTAGCGCTCTGAGCCGTTCCAGGAGCAGGTCCACCGGGATGGGGGTCGTGCCGCCAAGCAGGGGCAATGTGCCCCGCGGGTCCTTAAGCTGCGCCACCGGCGGGCCCCCTTTGGGCCGCTGGGGAAGCGTCGGTACACCCGGTGCGCCGGCGAGTGGGGACAGTACCTGAACGGCGGGTCGCGGCGTGGGAGTGTCCGGTCTGGCCACAGGTACAGGCGCCGCCCCCTCTGGAGGGGGCGGTAGGACGCCGGGGGAGACAAACTCCTGCGCGGACCAGCGCTCGGTGCCGTACGCGAAGCGCAGGACCTGCTGCGCCCGCGTGACTGCGACGAACTGCACCGCCCGTTCCTCGACCGGGTTGCCCTGACTCATGGGCATGAGCTCCGGGTAGAGGATGGTGACCCGTGGCCACTCCTTGCCCTTGGCGCGGTGCACAGAGGCGAGCAGCACGTCGGCGTCCGCGTCCTCCCGGCAGAGCTGCCCGAGCAACTCCAACGCCGCGCGCAGGGTCCCTTCCCCCGTGCGTCTGGACACCACCCACGCGAGATACCGCAAGCAGCGGGTCATATCCAGCAGTTCGGTCAGCGCCCGCTTCGCGCCCAGGTCGCCCTCGGCTGACCTGGCCACCAACGGTTCGGCCAGGGGTGCGAGGTACGCGCGGACCCGCTCGGTGACACACTCGTTGGAAAATGGGCCCGAATCCGGAAAAGCGCCTTCAAGGCCTTCGCGCAGACGCCGGGCGAGATCCCGTCCCGTCACGGCCACACTGAGGTTCTTCGCCATGAGGTCGAGCGCCAGGCGGATGAGGGGCGCGTTCGTGCGGCACAGCACCACGTCCCCCCGCGTGTATGTCGCTTCCTGGGCACTGATGTGCTGTACGACGCCTACTTTGGACTGTGGGGCGGGTTGGATGAAGTCGGAATAGGCCCGCGCGTACCGCACGACCTCCCGCGGGCAACGGAAGGACACGCTCAGCGGGAACTCCAGCGCGTCCACTGCTGTTTTCAACCGGTTTAGGGCCAGCGGGTCCGCGCCCGCCCACATGTAAATGGACTGGTCGCTGTCCCCCACGAAGATCAACCGGCCTACTGGATCCTGATCAGGCATCAGGCCCAGGAGGTTGCGCACGTATGCCTGCCGGAGGGGTGTGAGGTCCTGCGCTTCATCCACCAGGGCGAGTGGCAGGCTCGCGGCCCCATGCCCACGGGTGACCGGCAGCCACAGCAGATCCGCGAAGTCCGCCCAGCCTTCCCGGTCCCAGGCGCCTGAGCCCATCTCGTGAAACAGGGGAACCAGGTCCATCAGGTCTCGCGGTGCTCCCGGCCACTGCACCTGGTCGGCGATCCACTGGGCCTGCTCTGGCGTGAGGCCGTGCAGGCATTCCTCCCGGGCGAGTGTCCACGCCCGCGCCGCGGCGCCATGCAACTTCGGGTGCTGCCTGAGCACGAGTCCAGCCAGCATCCGCGCCTTGTCGTCCCGCACCTGGAGCGGCGCGCTGATCAGATCCTGCAGCAGGCGGTAGCCATGCGCGTGCAGGGTCAGGGCCCGAACGCGCTCGGGCAGCCGAGGTTGCAGGTCCGCCACCGCGTGCTTGTTGTACGCGAAGTACACGCCGCGCGCCTCCAGGTGCCAGGCGGCCTCGGTGAGCGTCGTGGTCTTGCCCGCTCCCGCAGTTGCCCGTAAGAACAGGTGACGCGGCGTGTCTCGTACCGCCGTCATGAACCGCTGCTGCTCCGCGGTGAAGTGCGCTGGAATCGCCCGGGTCGTCACGCCAGATCTCCTTCTTCATACGGTAATCCACTCACGGGCGGAATGCGACGCGCCAGAACAGGCGGCAGTGGGGCATGCACGGCCTCACCGCAGTGAGGATGCTCAGACGTCCACATCACGGGCGCGCCAGCAAAGCCTGGCTCAATCAGGGGCGCATAGCATGCCGCACCGTCCTCTGGCCCCAGGGTTGTGGCGAGCTCATCGTGCAATCGGGACAGGACCGCCGGGCCCCAGAGGCGGGCGCGGTAGGTGGAGATGACCGCCTCGAGCAGAGGCGCGGCGGGGTACCGATGCAGCAGGTAATGCGCGTTCTCGTGGGACAGCTTCATGGTGCGCATGCCGTCGTAGGCCCGCAAGAAGTCCGGCACCGCCCGGTCGTGATCGAGATACCCTGCACGGCTGATGTGCAACGTGGCAGGACTGTGATCCAACAGCACGCCGATCAGCGCCGTATCCACGCCGCCCAGGGGATAACGGATCAGCACGGTCTGGCCGGTCAGTGCCGCGTCGACCTGCAGGGTAAGTTGCAGGTGGAGGGCGCCAGGGGCCGGCGAGGGGGCCGGCTGGGCGTGACGATGCCCAGAGGGAATGAGGCTGGACACATGTGCCCAGGCCGGATCATGGGTCGGAAGCGGCGCCCCCCAACCGTGACTCATTTCCTGGAGCACGCCGCCCATCAGTCGGTCGCGCTGGCGCTGGTGCAGGCCACCAGCGGCCTGAACAGTTCTGTTGCCGTGATCATGCCGCCTCCTGGGGTGCCGGAAGGCAATCCGCCCCCTCTCACTGTGCCGTGCAGGTGGGTGGTCTGGGGCGAACCGCCGCTGATGGGTCCTCAGCGGCGGGTGGTTGGCGGTGGGGCGGTGTGCCGTCACGCCACCGTTCTGGCGGGGCTGGTCCTCAGTCGCCCTGTAAGTTGCGCCTGCTGGCCACCGTCCCTACCCGTCAGGGCGCCGGTCGTTTCCCTGGCGCGTGGCCGACACGGGAAGCCCCCAGTCGCGCGACTGGGGGCTTCATCCGGCGGCATGACTCCGTCCCCACGGAGGGCATGCCCTGTCAGTGTACGGGGCGGCGCGGACGGCCAGGGCTGCAGGTGAAGGCCGGGACCGGGCGAGGGGGTCGCCCGCGCCCGGCTCAGTAGGGCTTCAGGCGGCCGTGCTTGAGGTGGCCGTCGTCGGCGGCCCAGCCGGCCAGGGCCTGATCGGCGTCTGCTTCGTAGCCCTGGAGGCGAAAGGCTTTGCCGTGCTCGTCGAGTTTGGCGCCCAGGACGTCCAGGGCGTCACGGAACAGGTCGATGTCCTTTTGCTCGCTCAGGAACTGTGACGCGAGGCGGCCGAGTTCGAACGGATCGGTGGGGCGATCCGCGTTGCCCTCACCCGTCACCGTGAAGGCGCTCTCGTCCAGCACACTGGCCAACGCCTCATGCACCAGGTCGGCCGTGACGCCGGGCAGCCGGGAGAGCGGCAGGGTGAGGGTCACCGTGACGCCGTCATGCGCGGGGAGAGGTTCGCAGGTGGGGGTGATCCCACCCTCGCCGCACAGGATGGCCTCCCGCAGGGCCTGGGCCGCGCGCTGCATCGCGCGCAGCGCCGTGTGATGCGAAAAACTCGCGCCGTCACCAGCAGCGGCGGCCTGCTCGTGCGCGCGCAAGCGCATCCAGGCGTCGCCGAACTGCTCGAAGGCGGTCTGCTGCGCGGGCGGCAGGACCGGCTGGCTTGGGGTGGGAACCTGGGGTGTCGTGGGTTGGGTCATGGTCTTCCTCGTAGGGCGGGTCGAGTGAACGGTTTCGGGTGGTTCAGGCATCCACCCGGGGCGCCGGGTGAACGGGGGGTGGCGCCTCCGGACGTGGATTCCGCTTCAGTGCGCCAGCAGGCGTTCTCCCCGGGGGAAGCGGCCCGCGGCGTGCTCGCGGGTGCGGGCCTGAGCCGCTTCGATGGTCCGCGCGTCGCAGTGGCAGTCGTACGTCGATCGTCCCCGGCGGAAGCGCACGGTCAGGGCGTACCCGTCCACGGCCGTGACCTCGCAGCCCGTGGCGCGCTTGCCGTCCGTCCAGACCAGGGTGCCCAGCGTCAGGCCCACCTGCGGCCGGACCCTGTCATGCGCCTGGCGGATCTCGTGCCGCTCGCGGTCCACGCCCAGCAGGTCCCGGGCGTAGTAGATCTCCATGCCAATCACGCCGCCTTCGGTGCGCATGCGCTCGTTGTTGCGCGTCCGCATCTCCTCGGTGAGGAGATCGTCGAGCAGCCCGATGATGTGCGGGCGGACGTCGGCGGTGTAGAACAGCCCCTGACCGAGCGCCTCGGCGACCAGGTGTTTGAGGTACGCGCGGTGCGGGTCGAGGGGCCGGGTGCCGCGGCGGATCTCTGCCCAGATGTCGCCGCATTCCCCCGTGGTGGCGGGGAGGGGATAGAGCCCGTCCGGGCGCGGGGGAATGACGGCTTCGTCGGGTGCGGCGGGCCGCGGTGGGGGGCGCAGGGACACGGTGATGGTGGTGATGGCGGGTGCCAGTGGGGTCTGGGGCTCGCGCGTGATGGGTTCAGGCATGCTGGTCCTCCTCGTCGTCGGCGTGGGCTGGGTGCGATTCCTGGTGCGCGGGGGCCTCCGGACAGAAGGCAGTGGCGTGCTCGCGGGGAAGGGTGAGGTGAACGTCCATCTCGAAGCCCCGGACGGTCACCCGCTGGTGCGGTCCGGGGGGAGCCGGCAGGGTCAGACGAGGCCTGCGGGGGGCAACGGCCGCCCTCACCAGCGGCCGTGCGGGCCCCTGACCACCGTGATCACGGACCGCGGCCCCGGTGCGGTGAAAGGGGTGGGGATGAGCTCTGGTATCGTCCGGGTGTGCCGACCGGACCCGCACCGGACCTCGAGGTCGTGGAGACGCTGAGCGCCCTGCTGGCTCAGGGCCTGGCGGCGGGCGCTGCCCAGGTGCTGCTGATGCCGGGCGAACCGCCGCTGATGCGTGTGGGGGGCCCTCCAGCGCCGGGCGCGCTGCAGACCGTGGCGGATCTGGTCCGCATGCCGGGTCGCAGCAAGGTGAAGCTCGTGTGGCTCCGGGCGTTGATCGCGGCGTTGCTCCCGGAGCCTCTGGAGGCGAGTGGTGAGACGCGACGCGGCGAGGTGACGCTGGCCGGGCAGCGGTGGCAGGTCGAGGCGGTCACGGCCAACCGGTCGGCGGCGGTCAGCCTCAGTCTGGTGAACGCCGCCGCGGGGGCTCCGGACAGGTCCACATAAGCGCGCGGGGCGCACGTGTGACGGGACGTCTTAGCCACGGGGGAACCTATAGTGGGTCACACATGACTTTCTGTTCCCGGCGAGCACTGGCCGTCCTCACGGCCGCACTGACCGCGCTGGCCAGCGCGCAGCAGCGAGACCCGACCTCCGGCAAGCCGCTGGTCACGATGCCGAGCTGCAAGGATGCGTACCTGAGCGGCATTTTCGTCCAGTACCGCATTCCCGCGTCGTTTCCCCGTCCTGAATCCAAAGGCACTGCGACCGGGGTGTTCCGGTGTGAGGACGTCCGGGTCGAGTTTTTCCAGACCCCAGAATCGAATTACCTTCCAGCGCGGATCCGGGTGTCGGCTGGCAACTGGATGAAGGCCTGGGCGTTCATCACGAAAGGTAACGGCGAGAAGAACTACTTCTCTCCGCTGTACATCGACACGGCCATCTGGTTGACCATCGTCAACGGCCTGGTCAACGTCAACGACAAGTACAAGGACGCGAGCCGGCAGCTGGTCGTTGGCATCAAGTCCAATGGCGGTGCGCTGCGGCCGGTGCTGTTTGACGGCGCCGTCACGCCCCGGAAGATTCTGCCGGGGGTCAACGAATTCTTCTTCGTGGTGGGCAATGTGGGGCCCAGCCACAACAAGATGACCATCAACACGACCACAGGGGTTATTGAATTCTCGACCGTCAAATTTCCCTGAGCCGTCGCTGCGGTGCGCACCGTGGAGACAGGTCCACGCGACTGGGCTCGTGTCGCGTGGACCTGTCGGTCAGGCACTGGGTGGAGTGTGGCGCGCGTCCCGCCAGATGACTGAGCAGACGCTGCCCGAACTCGAACGCATCTTCCATGACAACAACTTCTATGACGAGCGGCCCTCGGACTGCACCCAGCACGTCACCAGCTGGCGGTAGGACCGGTGGGGCCCACCGGCCTGACGGGGCCGTCCGCGCCCGTCAGGCCGGCTGACCCACACCCGGCAGGGGCTGCGGGAGCCTCACCGCCTCGCGCAGCCGCCGGCGCTCGCGGGGCGGCTGCTTGCCGAGGTAGTGCAGCAGGGCGGTCCCGGCGCGTTCCAGGCCGTGCGCGTTGACGAACAGCAGCATCATCAACGCGGCCGGCGTGCGCAGCGGGCCGAGCAGCGCGATAAACACGGCCACCCCCGGCGCGACGACCATGCCGTACGCGAGGACACTGGGCAGGTGGCGCGTCACCATCGCCTGCGCCTGCGCGCCCGGCAGCCGCCTGGCCGCCCGCCGGGCGCGGACCACACCAACCCCGCCGAGCACCGCCACGTTCAGCGCGACGACCAGCAGCGCCCCTGGACTCACCAGCGCCCCGGCGACCAGCAGACCCAGGGTGACCAGCGCGTGCCGCTGCACCCAGGTCCACGCGAGGCGGGCGAACACCTGATCGTCCGGGGCGAGCTGGCGCAGGCGATGCTGCAGGTCAAAGACGCTGAACCAGGGCCTCACGGCGCACTCCAGCGCCCGGCAGGCACCCGGGCCGGGGCCCGCCGCCTGGGCGGTTTCTCCTGACCGCGCAGCAGCAAGGCCAGCAGGCCCACGCCAAGCACCGTGCCAGAGAACGCCGGGACGATCAGGTGCCGCGCCTGCCCGGTCGCGGCGGCGAGCGCCACATTCGGCAGCAGCACCACGGCGCCGACCGGGTACAGCGCCATGCGGCGCGCTTCGAACACCTGCCACATGCGGTCACTCACCCAGCGGGCCGACCGGCGGCGCAGCGCGAAGTGGACGGGCAGCAGCAGCGTCAGGTACAGGGCGCTGCTCAGGAGGGCCACGCGCAGCAGCGGGTCACGCTGGAGGGCCGCCACGAGCGTGGCGACGAGCAGCACCCCGCCCGAGACGGCGACGAGCCGCAGGAAGAACCACCCCGCCTGCTGCTTACCGGGCGGGAGGCTGCGGATGTGACTGAAGACGCTCACGTGCGTCCACTGTACGGCCCGGCAGGGCGCGGCTTCACGGGCGGTCCTCACAGACCGCGAGGTGCACGAAGCCCGGCTCGCGCCGCAGTTCCAGCACGGTGCGCACACCCGGCGTCAGGGCGGTCCAGCACACCTGCGTGAGCAGTGGCCGCTGATGCTGGAGTTCCCAGTCCAGGGCGTGCAGCGCCTCGCCGCTCACCAGGCGGCGCAGGTGCGCGTCACAGGTCGCCCGGACGTTCAGCCAGGACCGGCTGCGGTCCGCCCCTGCCGGGATGAGATCCTGGCGGGTGTTCGTGCGCACCGTCACGCCCCCGGTCATCCCCAGCAGTTCTACCCGCCCGAGGGGCGTGGTCGCCTGGCGCATGTCCCGCAGGGCTTGCAGGTCTCGCGCCCCGACGGGATACCCGGCGTGGGTGAGGAGCGTCTCGGCGTACGCCAGCACCTCCTGCGCGCGCGGGTGGTGCAGTCCATTGGGGTGGATGGCGTCGGCGGGGTGCCCGGCGGCGTGCTCCGGGCGGGACAGCCCATGACCGAGCCAGAGCGTCACGTGCGCGGCGCCCTGGCGGCGCAGTTCGTTCGTGAGCGAAGCGCTGAGCGTGAAGGCCAGGTGCCGCCGTGCGTCGTCGTGGGCCGGCCAGAGGTGACGGGGCAGGACTGCGCCGTACTGCTGCGTGCGGGGTGAGCGGGCCTCATGGCTGACGGTGCGGACGGCCGCACTCCAGGCGGTGGCCCGCTCGCCCGCGAAGGTGCGGCCCTCGGCGAGCAGGAACTGCACGCGCGCCTCGGTCCGCCCGACCGTGAGCGGGTGCGGGGTGTGGTCGTGTGGGCGGCGGTGATCTGGGGCGGAGGGGACGGGAACGCGGACGGGGTGTAGGCACGGGCATGCGACTCCTGAACGGTGAACGGGGCGGGATGATGGGTGGACCGCCCCTGCGCTCACCCCGCCAGGGGTGAACGGCCGTATGGGGCCGGACGGGCCGCGCCGTTCAGTTCTGCACGTGGTGCAGGGAGACGATCATCTCGAGCAGTTGCCGGAACAGGTACAGGGCCTCGCTCGTGTCGGACCGTTCGGCCTGCCACAGCCAGTGACCGAGGTCGCGGCCATGCCGGTTGTGCGCGTCAAGCAGCGCCTGGCGCTCGGCAAGACTGGCGGCCTCGGCGCGCAGGAACATGACGGTGAAGTCGTCGTGCAGCCACACGAGGGCGAGTTCCCCGACGGGCCGCAGCGTTTCGGGCAGAACGGACGGATCGATGTGCAAGGTGGTGGTGGGGGTCATCCGGTCCTCCTGGCGCCGCGGCGTGCCTCAGCGCTGCTCGTCGATGAACTTGCGGACCTGCTTGAAGAGACTGGGCGCTTTGGGCGTCAGTGGCGCGTGGGTGAAGTCCACCGGGTGGCAGGTGCCGCCCGTGACCTGCTTGGAGAGCGCGGCGCGCCGGGCTTCGAGCTTGCCGGGGTAGTGCACGTTCAGGTGCAGCTGCCCTTTCCCGTCGGCTGGGCCAATCAGGGTGGCGAAGTGCTCGGTGTTCGTTTCGGGGTCGATGTAGTGCAGGCTTTCGCCGAGGGTCATGCCGGTCGGGTACATAGGGATCTCCTGTGGGATAGCGATACCTTTGCGGGATTCAGGCGGGTGTGAGGGCGGCGGGCGCGAGGCTGATCTCACTGAGGCGCTGAAGATCATCAAAGGCGAGGTGCACCGTTTCTGCCCCGACCGTGGCGGACCAGTGGCGGCCGCGGATGGTGACCGGGCAGTCGTGGGCGGCGTACAGCGCCCGAACGGCATTCGGGTGGTGCAGCGCGAACGTCTGAAGCACCGTGGTGATCAGGTGCACGCTGCGGCTGGCCGTCAGGACCGGGGCTGGCGGTACGTCCCGCAACGTGAAGTACGCCGCGCCGCCTGGGAACTCACCCCGGAAGTAGGCGTCCGCCCCGGTCAGCCCACAGGCGATCACGGCCAGGTCGTGCCCGCTCACGGCCTCGGTGCACAGCCGCGGCGTGGTGAGTTCAGGCACGCCGCGGGTCAGGCCGTGCTCGCGCACCCGCCGGCTGTCCTCAGTGACCTCGTCGCCCAGACCACTGCCGGTGTTCGCCCACGCCCACAGCCAGGACGCGTCGCGGTGCATTTCAGTCCCGATCAGCTGCGCCCGGTAGGGCCGCGTGTGCCCACTGACGTGCAGGAGGCCCTGGTGCAGATCGGCGTCCCAGGTGAAGGTGCCGAGCAGGTCGGCCAGGTGCTGCTGGCGGAGCAGGACGGGCCCGGCGTGCTCGCTGAGCAGGTCGCGAAAGGTGGACATACCCCTACGCTATGGACGCGCGGGTGGTTTTCCGGGGGGGCCGGTGAACTTCAGCAGTCCTTCATCCACGCGGGGGATGCGTTCCGGGGCCTGCTGGGAGTGTGGACTGGCGGGCCGTAGGGGGATGACGCGGCACGTGATGGGCGGGTCCAGGTCGGTCACCGGGGCGCCTCAGGTGCGGGGCAGGGTGACGTGCACAGCCTGCGTGGCGGTGAAGGCCAGGGACTGTCGGCACGCGGTGCGCAGCACGACGCCGCTGGGGGTGGGCGTGACGCGGGTGACGGTGAAGGTGCCGTGCGGGACGTGGACGTGCGCGCCCCGGGGAACGCGCGCTGCGGGAAGGGTGGTCATGTGTGCTCCTGAAAACAGCCTGGACGCCCGTATGGGCGTCCAGTTGAGGGGTGTGATGGCCGGACGGCGAGGCACACACCCCGGGCAGGGGTGAACGGGGGTGCGTGCGCGGTGGGCTTACGGGTCGTCGCGTCGGTGTTTCTCGACGACTTTGCCGGCGAGTCTCAGCGCTCGGCGGTAGGCCTGGTCGTTGGAAAAGCCGCTGGCGGCCATGCGGGCGGGGTGGTCACGGAGACTCGCGCGGCGCAGGGCGCTCAGCGGAATGTGGGGGATCTCAGCGACCTTGCAGGCTTTCCACAGCTGCGCGCGGAGGTCCTCGGCGGTCATGGGGAAGATGGGGAGGGCCTTCTCGGTCGCGTAGAGGGGCCCGCCGGCTTCCTTGAGGAGGGGCTCGAGGGCGCGCTGGGCGGTGTCGGACAGTCTCGTGACGGTTCGGGCGCGGAGGAGTTCCCCGGTGGTCGGCTCGTACCTGGACCATTTGAGGCTGAGGAGTTCCTTGACCTGGAAGGCGTGCTCGTCGATGAGGGTAAGGGCGGCGAACAGTTCAGGGCTGCTGGCCTTGGCGGTCTTCAGGAGCTGTTCGATGTCCTCACGGTCTGGGATGGGGTCGCTGGCGTGTTCGCTGCCGGGGTTGGGGTAACCGGTCATGGGGTTAGTGGTCAGCACGCCTTCGGTGATCAGGGCGTCGTAGAGGACGCGCAACGTGACGACGCGGGCGGTGAGGGTGTTGATCTTGAGGGGGCCGGGGCCGCGGTTGGGCGTACTGAGGGGGCCGGCAAGCCAGGTGTGGAAGTTCGCTGGGGGCTGGAGCAGGTCAATCTCGTCAGTCTGGGCCCGGGTAAAGACTTGTTTGAGGTTGCTGTGGACCTGGGCGAGGGGGCGGCTGAGTGCCTGGACACCAAGGGTGGCGGCGATGGTGTCGAGGTCGTAGTCGCGGAAGGCTTTGGTGAGTTTGAGGGCGCGTTCGTCGGCGGGGTGGAGGAGGTCGCCTGGCATCTCCAGCTTATTATATGGGACTGTATAAGGAGAACAAGCACTGCTGACCTCCGCCCGTGTCCAGACCTGTGCTCAGTATTGGAGGAATGCAGGTCTGCGCGTCTTTCCTCTGGCGCTGCCGCATCCGCCCAGGCATGGAGGAGGAGCCCAGGACGCCCAGCTGGAGACAGGTGACGACGCTGCAGCACCGGCGTGAGCTGTGCCAGCTGTGGCTCGACGCTGCACTGTGGAAACCGGGTCGCCTCAGCAAGGGATCAGTCAAGCAAAAGCACGGGGGAAAGATGGAGGGAGGCAAGTAGAAATGAGGGGGAGACGCGGATGTGGGCGTATGAGTAAACTCTTATATTGTCCAATATAGATACATATTCCGCCCCCTATACCCTCCCCCAGCCGACCCTCACCACAGAATTCCCTGCCCTCCTCTTCCAGCTGAGGTACAACGGGGCATGAAGCGACTCCTGACCGCCACCGCGCTAAGCCTGACGTCCTTCGCGCTGGCCGCCCCGCTCCTCGGCACCACCGACTCCTTCGTCACCTCGAAATTCTGCAAGACCTACGCCTGCGAACTCGCTGGAAAGGACGTCCTCGGCCCCGGCCTGAGCGAATGGCGCTACACCATCAAAGGCGAGTTCCCCGTCAGCATGGGCACCGCACCCGAAGTCGTCAGCGTCCTCAGGCAGAACAACCGCGTCATTTCCGCCCAGCTTCTCTCCGGCGCGCAAGACACCGTGCTCTACCCCGGGGGGTACAAAACGAAGGTGGTGGCCGCACTCGTGGAGACCATGACGGGGAAAGCCCCGACCGAAGGCAATCTGTTTGATCTCAACAACGCCTGTGAGTCCCCGTTAAAACAGGTCAAAACCATCCCCTGGCCGGTCGCCGGCAAACAGTACCGCCTGTCCTGCCTGATGACGGCCGAGTACGCCAACGCCTGGCGCTTCAGCTTCCACGTCCACCTCCCCTAAGATGTGACCAGGCTCGTGCCCTGACCCACCCTGCACTCCACCGGGGCTGGTCCGCAGAACTGAGGCGCCAGGTAGCGAAGGACACAGGTACGCCAGATGGTCAGCTTCGCACGCGGTCAAGTTGCGCCCAGCACGAGCTGGAGCTGAGCACCCAGCACGCGAACGGGATCAAGGGGGTCTCCGTTCGCGATGAGGACACCGCACAGGCCAGGACGCTCAAGCACGCCCGCGCCGGCCAGCTGATGGACCGTTTGATGGGTGGCCGTGCGCTCACGGCGCGCCGGTGCGGGTTGCCACGATCCGACTGGACGGTGTAGCGTGCGCCTCAAGGCTGCCGCTCCGGCCCCTCGCGCCCACACGGGCATGGTGAACGCGGCGTAATGACCCCCAACCGGCATCCACCCACCCCGACCCTCGGGACTGGCGACGCGGCTCGGGAACGCGAGGACCCCGCCCCACTGACCCTGTCACGCCCGTCCCCAGGAGTCCCATGAAACACCCGGTCAAGGACCAGGCCCGGCAGCTCGCCGCGCACCTGCAGGCCACGCATGGCATCACCCTCAAGCACGGACAGGCCCTCGACGCCCTCTCTGCCGCGCTCGGGTACGCCAACTGGAACGCCGCCGCCGCGCAAGGCCTCACCGATGCGAGCGCCGCAGCCACACCCGCGACGCCGGCCGCCCACACGCCCCACGCGCACGCCGTCATGGACGTCCACCTCACGGTCGCCGCAGCGCAAAAGTGGCTGGAACGGCCCGCCCTCCCCAGCAGCATGGGCCACCTGTACCCCATGGTCACCGACCTCGACCACGGCCACTTTGACCTCTGGGCGGACGACACCGTGGACGCCCTGACCTACGTGGACACGCTGCTCAGCCTCGCGTACCACCCCCGCCAGGACCCCGACAGTTACTTCGGCGGGCTCTGGCTGGCCCGCGCCTGCGCCGGTGAACGCGAAGGCAGCCTCACCTACCTCCTCACGCGGATGGCCGAGATCATGGACGAACACGACGACGGCCCCGGCGAGCTCGACAGCTGGGTGAACGACCTGCTCACCGAAAGCCCGGACGCCTGCCACGAACGGCTCGTCCAGGACGCGCAACAGTGCCATGACGTGGTCGCCCTGCGCGTGTTCATCCGCAAGACGTACGCGTTCACGGCCCTGTGCCGCCCGCAACAACTGCCCAAAAAAGCCGTCCCCGCCGAGATTGACCGGGGCCCCATGGACGGCGACCGGCGGAGCCTCGACGTGCAGGCCGCCGCGTGGAAGGCGCAGCTGAACACGAAAACGGACGTGCTGTTGTGCCACCTGGACGGCCTCGGGTACACCAGGGTCCTCACCTGGCCGCACTTCGATTACGACTGCGTCCTGGCCAAAGTGTCGAGTGAAGACGTGCCCCCCATCACCCTGTTCGTGTTCACCGACGGCGTGACGTACCGACCCGAGTCCGACGAGGCAGCCCGGATCCTGCACGCCGACCTCCAGGACGCCGCCCGGCACGTCCGGCAAACCGCACCGCAGATGGACGGCCTGCCGTTCGAAATCGTGCAGTCCCTCGCGGGCGCGCCCTTGCAACCGTATGAACACGTTGTCCCCCCGTACGCGACGGACGAACTCAAGACCGCCGCCGTCCGCGACTTCATAGAGCTGATTGGGCAGATTCGGAACGGTGATCCAACCGACTGAGGCGCACCTCGCCGCGCGCCCCCGCCCATCAGGCTGAGGCGGGGCAGAGCGGTGGTTCAGCACCTCAATCAGGAGGTCGACGCCCTGTCCGTTCAGTCCTGCAGTCCCGCCACAGCTCAAAGCTCTCCCGGGTTGCCTGCCGTTCCGGATCGGACGTCCCGCCGGGCGGCAAGGTGCCGCCTGGGGCGGAGAAGCGCCGGAACAGTTCCATCACGTGCCACGCCATGGCGTGCCCCTTTCGTGAGGATGATCTACCTCAGCGGCAGGCGGTTTCGGTGGGAGAGACCAGGCGCCCGGTGTCGAGCTTGCCGTACCCCAGGTACTCATCTTTGGTGCCGCGGTTGCTGCCGATGGCCGCGAAGCAGGCGTACAGCTTGTTGTACAGCGCGTCACCCTTGAGGCCCAGTGTCTTGCTGCCGTCAGCGCGGTGGTGCTGGTTGGCATACATCCACATGACAATCTGCGCGGCCACCCAGGGCGAAGACATGCTGGTGCCGCTCCAGTAGGTGTCGCGGCCGTCGACCATTGAAGGGACGGCCATGGCAGGTGCGGCCACATCCACCCCAGGACCATGGTTGCTGCCGAAGTTGGCCTGATAAGGATCCACCCAGCGGTTGCCGTCGAACATCACGCCGGCCGCGCCGATGGAGTGGTTCAGGCCAGCCGTGTCGTTGGTGCCGTGGCTCAGTTCGTTGCCAACGGCAGCAACGATCACCACGCCCTTGTTCGCGGCAGCCGTGAAGAAGCTCTGGAAGAACTGGCTGGGCGAGAGTGTAGGGTCCGAGCCGAACGACAGGTTGATGACCGAGGCGGGGTACGGGTTGACGAAGGTCTTGCCGTTGATGGTGGTGCTGCCCAGGGCGTATTCAATACCTCGGGCGGCAGCAGGCCCCCAGATCAATCCGTTCGTGTCCATGGCCGAGATCGGCAGCACCTTGGCAAGGTTGTAGGACACGCCTGCTCCTGCACCGAATCCATTGGTGGTCATGGCGATGACGCCCGCAACGGACGCGCCGTGTTCAGCTTCAGCCTGCTTCGTTGGCATAGCGTCGGCGTTGCCCTGTTCGCCTTTGATCACGTTCAGCCACGCGTTCTTGGGCACCAGGTTGTGTTCGGCGTGCGTGGTGCTGCCACTCCAGCCACTGTCGATCACGGCAACGACGGGGTGGTCACAGCCCAACTCCAACTGGGACCATGCCGCCTGCGAGTTCATCATCGGCAGATAGGTGTTCTGGTTGCGCATGGTGGCGTCAATGGGCTCAGGCAGGCCGACGGGCTTGAAGGTGGGCAGTTTCTCGGCGTATTGCACAGTGCCGCGGCGCACGAGGCTGGCCGCTTGACTGTTCGAGGCACGGATGGTGGCCCAGTAGCCGAATTCGCCGGTGACGTTCACGCCGCTGCTCTTCAGAACCTCCAGGGCTTCGCTGGCATTCGTTTCGGTCGGCAGCAGGACAGCGAGGTCGCTGGCGCCCGTGCTTTGCGCGGATGGGCCGGTGAGGTCACGGCTCAGACCAGACAGTGCCTTCATCTCCGCGGTGGGCACAGCCAGAGGAGCGCGCCGCGTCAGCGTGCCCAGGCTCTGGGTGCTGGGCTTGCCCGCGCACCAGGGGCCTTCGGCTTTCTTGCCGTTCCACCAGCCGGCGGCCGGGATGTACTGCGGCGCGGGTACCGGTGTCGTGGGAGGCGCAGGCAGCTGCACGGCAGGTGGCACCACAGGCTCAGGCGGGGTGCCGCCGCCCCCAGGACCACAGGCCACGAGGAGCGTCGCCGACAGCAGAGCAATGGACGAGAAACGGGGGAACATAGTCGTCATGTCACCGGCGGGGCGTCAGGGTGGCCGTGCAGGTCAGCGTGCCATTCGCTCCCGCCTTGCAGTTGGTGAGCTCTGCGTTGTAACTGCTCACATTCACCGGGGCAGGGGTGGCCGAGGGCGCCGGGGTGGTGCCCACGAGACGGACGTTTTGCACTGCGAAACCTGCCAGCACCACACCGCGCAGGGTCGTGACGGTGGTCGGCACCCCTTCAAAGCGCCACGTGAGTTTCGTCGGGATCCCCTTCGTGAATGTCACGCCATTCAGCAGCGATTGGGGCCGTTGCCCGCCCCCTTCAACGGTGCTGCCAAGAATCGTCGTGCCATCCGCCAGGATCACTCGACCTTCGCTGTCACGGAAAAATGTGCTTGTCCCTTCATCAGCGTCAGTGAACGTGCCGACCATACTGCACGCCACGGTCTGGCTTTGTGCTGGAAGACGCTGGCAGCTCAAGCCGGAGTACGTGATGCCAAGCTGTGTATTCGTGTAGGTCTGCCCATTCGCCGCGGTGGTTGCTGACGCCAGGGCGGCAGCCAGAATCATCTTCTTCATCCCGGGGATGATAGGGCGCGGTCACGACCGCCCGCCGTGCAAATGAGGCGAAATGACCTGTTCCCCCCCAGATTCCCCCAGAGGCCAACCTGCGACACAATTCAGCTCACGAGCTCAACGGCCAGTGCCTGTCCGCGGAGACCGGCACCGTTCGCAGACGACCCCGGGCTCCAGCATGCTGCCGTTCCTACGTTTTCAGGATGAGCTCTCAAGAAAGAGCCCTGAGAGCGGGGGCGCATCTCTGATTGGTGATCTGTTACTTCTTGGTGCTGCGGGGGCTTTTCTTGCCATGCCGCTGGTCTTCTTGGCCGTAGCGCCAACCTTCTTGACGCCACTGCGGTTCTTGCCGAGGGCCTGGTTCCAGTCGCACCTGCCTGCCCTCTCCAGGCGCAGGTGTTCAGCAGTCCACTCTTGGTACTGTCTGAGCCAGGAGGAGGCGAACATGGCCCTTCAAGACGAAGTCAACCGGCTCCGGACACCCCTGTCGGATCCCACCGTGCCCATCACTTCATTTGGCCTTGAAGAAGCCCAGGATCTCCTGGCATTTCGTCTCCGTTTGCACCATGGTCAGGTGCTCAAGCACTCGACAGTCGTTCGGTACTTCTTTAAGGGAACACGTTCCAGTCGGGGTGGACGATCGGTGATGCTGATCGCCATCTGTGACGGGTACGCATTCGCCTATACCAACATCCGGGCACAAGAGGCGCCCGGAAAAGGGCCATGGAAAAGCCGTACGGCCTTTTCAGTCTGGAGACACCGGCAAGGCCGGCCAGCCTGGATGCCGTTTCAAGCAGTGACTGTCACGCCGCTTGAAGCTGTTCCGCTCCCTCTTCCTGTCGATCCGGAACTCAAGGAAGTGCTGGGGACGGGCGGCCGCTCGATCGAAGCCCTCCACGGCGGCACCGATCCTATCCGCGATGGAATGGGTTGTCTTCTTTCACTTCTGATCATTGCTCTTGCAGGGGGCGTACTCGTCGGCATGGTAAATACTGGTGCGCCCCGGCTGCAGATGATGGGCGCACTCGTTGTCCTCATTGCCGGCGTCATTCTGGGTGTAATCAGCAAGAAGCGCACGCCGGCCCATACCTACGACCTGGTCCCGTGCTGAAAAGCGACCACAAAGCTTCGCGGCCGTTGTGCAGGGTTCCTCAAGACCCTAACGAGAGTTGGGCCGCCGGGCCACCAAGCTCCAGCGTTCGCCCGCACGATCACGCGAGCATCACGCGATGATGTTCTAGAAAGCAGAACGTTCCGAACTGAATGATCAGGAGATCCTGTAGAGGTCCCTCAGAAGAAGTTTGCGCCCTTCAGCTCACCACGGTGATGCCCAGATCGAGAGCGCGCAGCCGATGCGTGCCGAGCCGGAGAATCGCTGCGCCTCCCTCGCTCGTCATTCAGAGGTGGACTGGCCCCTTCAGCGGGGTACCATGCAACGTGATGAATACCGGTGCTAAGGCCAGCCCTTCAGGCCAGGA
Organism: Deinococcus arcticus; assembly: GCF_003028415.1. Taxonomy (NCBI): domain Bacteria; kingdom Thermotogati; phylum Deinococcota; class Deinococci; order Deinococcales; family Deinococcaceae; genus Deinococcus; species Deinococcus arcticus. Next base: position 1,038 of record NZ_PYSV01000024.1, on the reverse strand, counting down.
CGCAGGCGAGGGCTCACCGCTGCTCAAGCAGTTTCTGGCCTGGGGGATCTTTCCTCATCCAGCCGAAATTGAACGGACCGTCGAGGCATTCAAAGGCGAGCCACCTGAGCAGGCCCTGGCACGGCTCGCACGCCAAGCGAAAACCATCGCTGCGGGTCAGGGCGTCGTCGCCTCCCTCCCTGGCGCCATCCCCGGACTGGGAACGGCCGCGCAACTGGCGGTGGCCGGCGGCACAGCGCTGCCGGAAACACTCTTACTGCTCCGAAAAATGGCGCACTTGCAACTGTGTACGGCCCATCTGTATGGCCAACCAATCCGCGCGCTGAATGAAGATGACAAGATTCATCCCGACCGGCTCGAGGAGTTCATGGTCGTTCTGGGCATCATGACAGGCGTCATCCTGCCCGCCAAGGAAGCGGCCAAAAAATTTGGAACCCGGTTCACGACGGTGCAAATCTCACGGCACCTGCCAGGATGTGTCCTCCGGGCCATCAACGCCAAAGTCGGCTTCACTCTCTTGACGAAATTCGGTACCAAGCGGGGCGGCGTCGCCTTGGGCCGGCTCATCCCCCTGGGCGTTGGTGCCGCCATCGGTGGCGCCATGAATTACCAGTCCATTCACCAGTTTGGCAAAAGTGCCGCGAAATTTTACGGCGGCAGTGAGGAATATGGCGTACCCGACGACACGAGCGGGTGAGGCTGTCGCCAGGTGTTTCGTGTGCACGTTGAGCTCCTTGAAGGTCACAAGGGCCACATCGATATACGCCAGCGTCAGCGTGATTCGACTGCCACGTCAAATCACGCTCAACCTCTAATTGATCTCTTCAAATCAGTGGTCAACGTTTCCATTCCATCACCAGAAAAGACTTGCAGCACCCTCTCTTGATGCCATCAGCAAGGGTAGGGATATTGAATTTACTAGACCTCTTGCGAAAGTCGTGAGCTAAGCTGGCAAGGTGGAGCGAGACCGTCTGACACGCACGCGGAAGATGAATCGCAAGCAGTTCCGTCGACGCACTGGGGTCTACCCGGAAACCT
>NZ_PYSV01000023.1 GCF_003028415.1 Deinococcus arcticus | reverse complement strand
GAGCACGGCGTGCAAAACCCCCGGCAGAGCACGCCCATGACCGATGGAATGCGCAGCGAGCGGCGATGGAGACCCGTCAGCGAAAGGAGAGTGCGTATGTACAAGGGTAATCGAGTTGGCTCGTTTCCGCCTGCCAGCGCTGCGCATATCTGCGCAGATTCACGGACGCGTGGCCGCGGTAGGCCAGGTACAGGACTTCGCCGGCCGCATTCTTGGTGGCACACAGGCGCAAGGACACGCCGTAGACGACGACAGAGCGGTGCCAGCAGCGAATCTCGCCCGTCTGAAGCTTCTTAAAGCAGGCCCAGATAGGCAGTTTGCCGGTTCCGATGGTGGCTGTGGCCGGGAGACGAATACAGGGCGCAATGCCATGCTGATCCAGACACGTGAACCACGTCTTGCCGATGAACTCGCGGTCTGCCAGCAGGCTCCCAATGGACCGGTCCGGGCAACACTGAAGGAATCGGGTCAGGAGCGCTTCGCGCACCTGTTGCGAGCTGCTGCCCCCATGAGGGAGCAGGGCCCACATCAGCGGCCGACTGAAGCCGTCCCAGACGGCGGACAGGAGGAGAATATTGACATCCTGCTTGCCGAGCTTCCAATTGGTGCGGTCCAGGATCAGGTGCAGCTCGCCGTCCGGGAGGAATGAGAGCGCAAACCGTGCGAAGAGCTGGGCAGGGAACTCGAAACGGACAAACCGGCACAACCGCTGGTACCGCGTGTCGAGTGAGCCGGGGAACGGCACATGGGTCTTCAAGGTGTACAGCACGACACTGCGGGCTTGCACCATGGCCAAGATCAAGGCTGCCAGCACCTCCAGGCGCCGGGCATCGATGGGAAAAGCAGACCGCAGCGCAGTCTGCAAGGTATCGTGGGGGTGTCGGCCCCGGGTTTTCATTGCAGAAACACCCTACAGGCGCCGACTTTTCCTTGGCTGTCAGGAGTTTTGACTGGTAGTCAGGCATCAGAGACCCCCTCTCAACAGTGGAGGGGGTCAACTCTTGTCTCTTCTGCGGCGACTGGGCGGTGCAGCCGCTCTTCTCGCCTTTCGGGGCGTGCACCTGCATCAGACCGGGTGCCAGTAGGTGTCGCCTGCACAGGCGCGGCACTGCACCCCGGCGGGCCCCCGCACCTCACGCTCATTGATGATCTCTTCGCCGCAGCCTTCGCAGACGGCGCGCTTTCCGGCCACGCTGATCAGGGCGGCCAGGTCCACACTGAGCGTGACGGGCTGCACCTGAAACAGGGCCTCGTCCGGCCAAGTCTGGTAGGCGGCCATATAGGCGTCCCAGCGCTTTTGCCCGGCCGGGCGGCCAGCGCGCACCCGCGCGCGCAGATCGGGGTGCGGGGCAATCCTGATGGCCTGCCCGGTGTGGGTGTCCACCACCGTGGCCGCCACCTTGCCGTGATCCACCAGGCGCAGGGTGCGCCGCCCCAGCCAGCAGCCGCTGGCCACCGACAGGCCATCGGCAAAACAGCCATCGGTTTCGGCAAACACCAGCACGCGCTTGTCGGTGCGGGGAAAAGGCAGCTCCAGCAGGCGCCCGGCCAGCAAACCCAGGCGGGCCCCCAGCACCTGCCGGGGGCACAGATGGCGGTGCAGCGCCGCACTCTGGGCCAGCAGGGCAGGCAGGGGGCCCAGGTCGGTGGAGAGACACGTAATCGCCTGGGCAGGCGCAGTGCCGGGGGAGGCAGGTGGGGGCGGCTGGGTCATGGGCAGGCTCCTGGGCGAGGCCGCTGCGGGGCCGTGGCCGCACGGGCCCAGGCGCCTCCAGGGGCCGGCGCCCATCATAGTGAACGGGGAGAGGCGCGCCCAACGCCGGCGTTCACTTTCGGGGACGGTTCCAGTCGGCCCCTCAGCTCAGACAGGTGGTGTCTGTGGCGCTGGCTCACCGGCCCGCCAGCGCCAGGCCCAGGGGGCGTTGTTCCCCTGTTTGCCTCGCTCGGTTTGAATGGCCGTCCCACCGGTTGGGGCCCGGCGTCCAGCCCTACTCCTCCCAGTCGGTCCCGGGGGCGGCCAGCAGCGGGCTCTGACCGGGAATCAGCGCCATGTCGCACAGGGCCAAAAAGGCGCGGTCGTCCGGCTGGGCACTTACGCCCAGGGTGAACACCCCCGCCGGCCACTCGGACAGCACGTAGTTCACGGCGCGCTCGGGGCGAATGGCGCTGGGCAGCACCGTCAGGCCCAGGGCGTCGCGGACCACGCGCAGGTCCTGGCGAAAGGGCGCGTCGGCCAGCCAGTCCAGCAGCCCGGCCTGCGCCTGATCCAGCGCCAGCTTGAGGCGGTGGGGGTGGCGCAGGCCCACCTGCAGCGGGCGCCCACCCCGCTGGGTCACGGTCACCTCCAGCCCCAGTTGCCCAAGGGCATTCAGATGGTGTGCGGCCTGGGCCGCCAGCGCCAGGGCCCCCTCGGTATCAGCCTGGGTTTCGCGGGTCAGGCGCCGCCACGCCGGGTCCTCCTCGCCGTCGGGGGTCAGGACCACCGCGCCGTGCATCAGCACCTGCCATGAGGTAAAGGCCGCCGGCACGGCCAGCAATTCTTCCTCGTTCAGGCCGGTGACGGGCACGAGCACCGCGCCCGCCAGAAGCTGCAGCAGCCCGTCCGCAGCCGCCGGGAGGTTTTCACCAGCAGGGTCAAAGAGGGTGCCCAGGGGATTGAGAAAGGCGCTCAGCATGGCGCCATGCTAAGGGCCTCGCCCCTGCCATTCCAACGGTTCAGAAGAGCACTGAACCGTTTCCGGTGCGAGGCCCTGGGTTCGCCTCCCGCTCTGCAGCGCTGCTGGGCAGGGCTGCCCGGAGCCGGATCGCCTGTGTCAGCGGTGGGGTCGGCGGCCGTATCAGTCCCGGGGGGCGCCGCCCGCCACGGCCAGCCCCGCCACCCGCACAGCCGGCGCCCCGGTGCCCGACCAGGTCCACTCCAGGCTCTGGCCCACGGCCTCAACCTGCGCCAGCAGCTCGGTGAAGTTACCCGCCACGGTAAACACGTCCAGCGGATAGGCGCGTGCCCCGCCCTGCAACCAGAAGCCCTCGGCCTGCAGGCTGAAGTCACCTGTGATGGGCTGCGCCCCCGCGTGCCCACCCGAGACTTTCGTGAGCAGCAGGCCCGTGACCCCCGCCGTCACCTCGTCGTCAGGCGTCTGACCCGGGGCCAGGAAGAAGTTGCTGTGCCCCACCCCCACCACTCCCTGGTAGCCCTGGCGCGTGGCGTGGCCGGTGCTGGCCTGCCCGGCACGCGCGGCCGTCTGGCCGTTATGGAACAGGGCGCGCAGCTCTCCCCCATCCATCAGGGTCAGGGGGGCGCTGGGGCAGCCTTCGGCGTCGAACGCCCGCGACCGCAGGCCGTGGGGCAGCGTGGGGTCGTCCCGCAGGGTCACCAGAGCGCTGCCCACCGCCTGCCCCAGACAGCCCGAGAGCGGGCTCCTGCCCTCCTCGGCGGCGCGGCCACTGAACATGGAAGCAAACAGAGCCAGCAGCGAGGCCATGCACTCACCGCTGATGACCACCGGAAAGGTGCCGGTGGGAGCCGGGCGGGCACCCAGCAGCGCCAGACTCTTCTCGGCGGCGCGCAGGGCGGTCTGCGTGGGGTCCAGCGCCGTGAATTCCCGCGTGAACTGCCAGTCGCTGCTCATGCGGTTCTCCTCGCCGTCGCGGGCCAGTGGCGCGGCGTAGGTCAGGGCGTGCAGCGAGCGCTGCTCGCGGCTCAGGCCCTCGGTGTTGCCCACCAGCAGTTCGGCCACGCTGTCCTCGTAGGCCAGGTAGGGCACGCCCACCACCCGGGGGTCGTGCGCGCGCGCGGCCTGTTCCAGCGTGAGGGCCACCTGCACCTTCTGCTCGGGGGTCACGCCGCTCAGGCCCTCGCCGTACAGGTCCACGCTGGGCGGCTCGCCCCAGGCAATCAGGGCCGCGCCCGCCTCAGGGGCCACCAGCCGGGCGTGTTCCACGGCGCGCTCCAGGGCGCGGTCCAGCGCCGGGCGCGAAAGGTTCTCGGTAAAGGCCGCGCCCCAGGCGCCCGCCACCAGGGCGCGCAGGCCCACGCCCTGCCGGGTGGAGAGCTTGAATTCGCTGACCTCGCCGCCGTGGGCCTCGATGGCGGTGGCGGCCTCGCGCTGGGCATAGACCTCCAGCGCCACGCCCTGCTCGCGGGCGCGCTCCAGCAGGTACCGGCGCGCGGCGTCCAGGCCCAGCTGGGCCGTGTCGGTGCCCCCGGTCATGCCCGGCCCCCCACGGTGATCTCGCTGATCAGGATGTGAGGCTGGCCCACATCGGTGGGAAGACTGCCCGACACGCTGCCGCACATGCCCTGCCCCAGCGCCAGATCGCCCGCCACGCCCACGATGTTGCGCAGATCCTGCGCGCCGTTGCCCACCAGAGAAGCTCCCTTGACCGGCTCGGCGATCTCGCCGCCGCGAATGATATACGCCTCTTTGACGGCGAAGTTGTATTCCCCAGTGCCCGGGGTCACGCTGCCGCCGCCCATGCGCCGGGCATAGAGGCCGTACTCCAGTTGCCCGATCAGCTCGTCCGGGGTCTGCTCGCCTGCCTCAATGAAGGTGGAGCGCATGCGGCTGGCCGGCGCAAAGGTGTAGTTCTGGCGCCGCCCGCTGCCCGTGCGGCGGTGGCCGGTTTTCAGCTCGCCCACCCGGTCCACCATGAACGAGGTCAGCACGCCGTTCTCGATCAGCGCGGTGCGCTGGGCCGGCATCCCCTCGTCATCCACATTCACCATGCCCCAGGCGCCCGGAATGGTGCCGTCGTCGGTGGCGCTCACGCAGGGGTGGGCTATGGCCTGCCCCAGCTTGTCGCCAAACACGCTGGCGTCCTTTTCCACAGAGGTCGTTTCCAGAATGTGGCCGCAGGCTTCGTGGAAGATCACGCCGCCGAACGCATTGCCAATCACCACCGGCAGCTTTCCGGCGGGCGCCGGGCCCGCGCGCAGCATGGCGTTCGCCATGCGGGCGGCCTCGGCACCAATGGTCTCGGGGGGCACAGTCTCGAAAAATTCCAGGCCCTGCCCCGCGCCCGGGCCGTAAAAGCCACTCTCGCGCCAGGTGCCGTCCTGGGCAATGGCATTCACCATCAGCCGGGTCCACACCCGCTCGTCCTCGGCCCACAGCCCCTCCGAGTTGGCAATCAGCACGCGCTGCACCCGGTCCAGGTAGTTCACGTCCACGGTTTTCACGTCACCCACGCCAGCGGCGGCGTGGTGGGCGCGCTGCATGAGGGCCAGCTTGTCCTGGGCGCGGGCCTGCAGCGGGTGCTGCCGGGCCACGTACAGGGGGCGCACATCTGAGCGGCGGAAATCCAGCCCGCCGGTGCCCTGTCGGCTCACCTCGCCCTGCCCGGCGCGGGCGCGGGCCACGTCGCCCGCCAGCTGGCGCAGGCCCGCTGCCGTCACGTCGTTCGTGTAGGCGTAGACCACGCGCGCGCCGTACAGCAGGCGCAGGCCCGCGCCGAACAGATTGCCGCCGCTGGCGTCGCGCAGCTCGCCCTGGTGCAGGCGGTACCCGGTGTTGTGGCTGTCTTCCACGAACAGCTCGGCAAAATCGGCACCGCCGGCGCGGGCCAGGTGCAGCACGTCGGCACACAGGCCAGGGTCAAGCAGGGCTGGGGTCTGGGTCATGGTCATGCCGGGGCATCTCCTGAGGGGAAAGGGGCGGTCAGGGAGGGCGCCGCTTCTGGCAGCGCCGAACAGGTTGAATACGAGACGGCCCCCAGCATGGCGCAAAACCCGGCGGGATGCGTGCGCATATTGGCGGAGGCTGGCACCCAGCCGGGGCCAGGAGCGCGGGAACCCTCTGCCCTCTGCGCACCTGCGCCCCCTGGCCTGTTCCCTTCGTGGCACCATGCCCCCATGACGCGCCGCCTGACCGCCCTGGCCCTGCTGCTGACCCTGAGCCTGCCCGCCTGGGCGACCGATCTGCGGGTGTATCCGGCCTTTGCCGAGGTGCGGGCACCCGTGACCCTGCAGGCGGCGGGGGGCGTGGCCACGCACCGGCAGAGCTTTTCCCGCGCGGCCTGGAGCCTGATTCAGCCCGGCAGCCTGAGCTTCACCGGGGCGCCGCTGCGGCGCATTGAGGTGCGGCCCACCGATCTGGACTGGCTGAGCACGCAAGAAGGGCGGCCGGTGCGGGTGCTGCGCGCCGGGCAGGCCCCGCTGGACGGGGTCCTGGTACGCGCGCTGGACCTGCTGGTGCGCCTGTCCTCGGGCGAGTATCTGCACGCCACGCGCGAGGAACTGGCGTTTGCCGCGCCGCCCCCGCTGCACGGCGTGGCGGGCGGGGTGGCGGTGGCCTTTGAGGTGGCCGGTCAGGGTCGGGTGGCGGGCGTGGTGAGCTACCGCACACAGGCCCTGACGTGGCAGCCCCGCTATGAACTGGCGGCGGCGAGCGCCGGGGCCCGGCTGGCAGCCCTGGCCGAGCTGCGCAACCGGGGCACAGACACTTACGAAGCCCGGCAGGTCGAGCTGTTTGCGGGTGAGGTGCGCGCCGCACCCGCCCTCCCGACCAGTGAGTTTCAGGCGGGCCGGGGGACGGCGGGGCTGGACAACGCCGCCGGCGGTATGGCCCTGCCCTCGTTGCCCGGGTCTGCCCCGGCGGTGAGCAGCTTGGGCGAGGTGCGGGGGCTACAGCGCTACGCCCTGCCTGGCGGCCTGAAGCTGGGGCGGGGCGAACTGCTGACGGTGCCGTTCGTGCAGCCGCGCCTGAGCGACTTTGCGCGCTACGCCCGCATTGACAGCTACTTTGACCGGCAGGAACGCGCCGGGCGGGCCGCGCGGCACTACAAGTTCACGCCGGACCAGTCGCTGCCCACCGGCCCGCTGACGGTGCGCGAGGACGGCGCCCTGATCGGCACGGTGGCCCTGCCCGCAGCGCAGGCGGGGCGCCCGGTGGACCTTGACCTGGGCGCCGACAACGAGCTGCGGTATGTGCGGCGCGTGCAACAACTGGCCGTGGAAAAGAGCGCTGAAGGCAAGGTCCTGAGCACCACCTTCCAGGTCACGTTCACGCTGACCAGCACCAAATCGCGCTCTGTGCGGGTGCAGGTGCGCGAACAGCTGTACGGCCGCTTTGTGGTGGTGGACGGCCAGGCAGCCCCCAGCCAGCAGGTCACGGTGGAGCGCCGGGTGGAGGTGCCAGCGGGGCAACAGGCCCGTGTGTCGTTCCGGGTGAAGCTGGGCGCAAGCTGACACGAACGCCGCGCCACGCGCTGCATGAACGGACGCTCAGGTGGCCCGGGCACGGCGCCCCATCTGGCCCGCGCATGCTCAGGCCATGCCGCACTTTTCCAAGACCGCCAGGACGCTGCGCCGGCTCTGGTCTGCCCTGCAATCGGGCGACCCCGGGGCAGTGCACGAGGTGCGCAAGCTCACGCGCCGGGCCCAGGCTCAGCTGCGCGTGGCCCGCGCGCCCAAACGCACCCGGCGGGCGTGGCGGGACCTGCGCCGGGCGGTGGCCGCCGTGCGGGACCGTGACGCTGTGGGCGAGCAGCTGGTGCAGGCCCTGAAGGAGCTGAAGGTGCCGCCCCAGGTGCTGAGCGAATTTCAGAGCACCTGGGCCGGGCGCCGCTCGCGGACCTTCGCGGCGGTCTCCTGGCCGGACCCGCCCCCGGCCGTCAAACGCCCCAGAGCATGGAAGGCCCGGGTGCGCAAGACGCTGCGCCGCGACGCCCATCACCTGCTGCGGGAAGCCGAACAGGTGTTTCATACGGACTGCCGTCCATTTCCGTACCATCCGGGAAAGAGCCTGATGTTCCTCCAATTCCCGGAAATCCGCATTTGTTCCTGCTCCCTCCGGTCGAAAAAATTCCGTAACACATGACGGAATTTTTCGGAAGCCGTATCAGGCCCAGGACACCGGGCCCTGGCACGAGTGGCGCAAGCACCTCAAACGCTACCGCTTCACCGCCGAATTGACCGGTGACGCTCCCCAGGCCGTGCTGGACGTGCTGGAAGAACTGGGACGCCTGCAAGACGCCCAGGTGGCGCAGGATCTACTGCGCGCCGAGAACTGGGTGCCCGGCCACCGCGACGCGCTGCTGCGCCGAGAAGCCGGGGCCCAGCAACAGGCTCAGGCCCGCGCGTGCGCGAGCTGTGGCCGGCCCTGAAAGCGCACCTGGAAAGCCAGCTGGGAGGGCACGAGAAGTGAATGGAGTCAGGCAGCCTGATCCCCAGACACGCCCGCCCGGAGCGCGAAAGGAGCAAAGAGCCCGGGAGTTGCCCCCCGGCTTCCACTGTTGCTCGTCACGTGACGAGTAGCTTTGAGAGCTGGGGCATGCTCCTGCCCGAGTGGCCCACGCTGACCGGGCTGGCCAGGGCAGGTCTCACCAGCCAGCCCGGTCAGCGCATCTTGATTGCGCCGACTGTCAGGGGGTGGTGAGGGAAGGGCCAGTACGTTGGCCCTAGCTATGCCGATCAACGCCCTGCTGATCAATCTTGCGCTGCTGGTGGCGGGGCTGTTCGTCGTCAGCCTGACCTACGTGCAGGTGCGCGTGACCGAGGGCTGGGCCTGGCTCGCCGCGCGATACCTGATGGCCGTGGCCACCGGCTTCATCCTGATCGTGAACACCATTCCCCTGGCGCCGGGACTGCTGTACGACTTCCGCACCGTGCCGGTGGCGCTGGCCAGTCGCCGCAACGGCTGGCTCGCCGGGCTGCTGGTGGCGCTGCCCCTTGGGGCATACCGCTGGCTGCTGGGGGGCCCGGGGAAAATCCCGGCCTGCATCAACCTCGTGCTGGTGGCCCTGCTGGCCGGCTGGGGCCGCCCGGCCTTCACCCGCGCCCCCGAAACGCGCAGCGCGCCCCTCTACGCCCGCTGGTGGGAAGCCCTGCAAATTTTTGCTCTGGCCAACGTCATGACTTTCGTGGCCTTTACCCTGGCCGGCAGATCGGTGGTGGAGGCCCTGGGGGTGTACACCATTTACACGCTGCTGAGCACCGTGGGCATGATTGCCGGGCACCTCGTGGTGCAGACCCGCCTCAAGGCCCTGGACAGCGCCGCCACCCTGGGCCAGCTGGCCTTTACCGATGGCCTGACCGGCGCCCTGAATCGCCGGCAATTTGACCTGGACCTGCCGCAGGCGGGCCCGGCGTCATACCTGCTGCTGCTGGACCTGGACCACTTCAAGCGGGTGAACGATGTCCACGGCCATGAAGCGGGGGACCGGGTGCTCGCGGCCATGGCCGGGGTGGTCCGGCGCAGCGTGCGCCCGTCGGACCGGGTGTACCGGCTGGGCGGCGAGGAATTCGCGGTGCTGCTGCATGAGTGCCAGCCGGAGGCCGCGCCAGTGGTGGCCGAGCGGGTGCGTGCCAACATTGAAGGCCAGCTGGCGACCCTGGCGGCGGTGCCCATGCCGGTCACCGTTTCGGGTGGCCTGGTGGCGGCGCGTGGCCCCGCGCCGCTGGTAGCGGCCGATGCCCAGCTCTACGCCGCCAAGGCTGCGGGGCGCAACCGCATTCACGGCTAGAGGTGGCCGCTCAGGGCCACCTCTGCTGTCCATGACCGGAGTCAGGTTCCCGCTTTTGCTGCCCACGAGGCTTGGGCTTCATGCGCTCAGGGCCCGACCCCGACTGGCGGCGTGGGCGCGCAGCACTGGCTCAACAGACTCTCGGCGTTCAGTTGCCGGAACCGTCAGGTGCCCGGAGGGCCGCCGGCCTGGAATCGCTGCGCCAGCGCTGAGGAAGCGCGCGACAGCAGGGTCACGTCGGTGCCCACGGCCACGAAGGTGTAGCCCCAGTCCAGGTAGGTGTGGGCCACCGCTTCATCGGTGGAAAGGATGCCTGCCGCCTTGCCCGCGCGCCGAATGCGGGCCGCCGCCTGCTGAATCGCGGCCTGCACCTCCGGGTGGCCAGGGTGCCCCAGATGCCCCAGACTGGCCGCCAGATCAGCCGGCCCGATAAACACGCCGTCCACGCCGTCCACCGCTGCAATCTCGTCCAGCGCTTCCAGGCCCGCCGCCGATTCCACCTGCACGATCAGACACACGCCCTCGTCGGCGGCCTGCAGATAGGCGGCGTCGCGGCCAAAGCGGCTGGCCCGCGCCAGCGCCGCGCCCACCCCCCGCACTCCGCGCGGCGGATAGCGGGTGGCCAGCACCAGATCGCGCGCCTGCTCGGCGGTGTCCACCATGGGCACCACCAGCGTCTGCGCGCCTATGTCCAGCAGCTGCTTGATGAGCACCGCACTGCCAATCGGCGGGCGCACCAGGGCGTGGGTGGGGTAGGGCGCCACCGCTTGCAGGGCCGCCAGCGTAGAGCGCACGTCATTGGGTGCGTGTTCGCCGTCAATGAGCACCCAGTCAAAGCCTGCCCCTGCACACAGTTCGGCGCTGTAAGGATCGGCCAGGGCCAACCACAGGCCAATCAGGGTGTCGCCGCGCCGCAGGGCCGATTTGAAGGCATTCTCAGCCACGGGCGCCCCCACGGGCCTCGCCGGCAAAGCGGCAGGAAAAGGCGCCCAGCGGGCCGTAGTCAAAGGTAAACACGTCCCCGCTGGCAATGTCCACCGGGCGGGTAAAGGACCCGGCGAGCACCAGTTCCCCGGCCTTCAATCCTTCCCCGTGCGGGGCAAGGCGGTTGGCCAACCACGCAATGCCGGCCGCCGGGTGGCCCAGCACGCCAGCGGCCACACCCGTTTCTTCTATTACGCCGTTGCGAATGCACAGGGCCGCCGCCCAGCGCAGGTCCAGATCGTCGGGGCGCATGGCGCGGCCGCCCACGATCACCCCCGCATTCGCCGCATTGTCGCTGATGGTATCGGTGACTTTGCGGGGCTTACCTGTGGCACGGCTGACCCGCTGGATACGCGCGTCAATAATCTCGGCGGCAGGGGTCACATATTCGGTGGCGCGCAGGACGTCAAACACCGTCACGTTTGGACCTTGCAGATCAGCTTTGAGGAGGAAGGCCAGCTCCACCTCGACCTTTGGGGCCACAAAGCGTGACAGCGGAATGTCCCCATTGGGCTCGAAGAACATATCGTCCAGCAGGGCACCGTAATCCGGCTCGGTAATTTGCGAGGCCATCTGCATGGCGCGCGAGGTCAGGCCGATTTTGTGCCCAGTCACGCGCCGCCCACCCGCCACCTTGTGTGCCACCCAGGCGCGCTGCACCGCGTAGGCGTCGGCAATGGTCATGCCCGCAAATCGCTCACTGAAGGGAGAGAGGGGCGTGCCGGTGGCCTCGGCCGCCTCCAATTCGGCGGCGAGGGTCGTCAATTGGTCATCGGGAATCACGCGCTGGTCTTGGGTCATGGGGTTCCTTGTGGGGTGACGGAGGGGACGCGGCAACTGTCCTGCCAAGTGTCCCGGCCTGTGTCTAGGCTGGCTGTATGTCTTCCGATCTGCGCCGAATCTATCCTGCTCCGTCCACGCGGTTGCTGCTGCTGACGATGGGCGCAGCCCTGCTGGGTGCGGCGCTGGGGTCCACGCACGCCCAGAACAGTGCGCCAATCCCGGCGCCCCGGGCCCAGAGTGCGAGGGCCACCACCGTGCCGGGCAGTGGCGCCACGTTTACGGTGCAGGGGGTGCCACTGCCCAGCGGCTTTCGGCATGCCTTTGCCCTGGCCCTGAATAACAAGGGCCATGTGCTGTTCGTGGCCCACAAGGGCGCCCAGGCGCGGGCCGATGATGGCGACGTGCTGCATCTGTGGACCGGCGATACACCCAGGGCTCTGCCGCTGCCCAGAGGCTTCAAAACAGGCGAATTGGCTTCCTCGGTGGGCCGCTCCTGCCTGGCCGACGACGGCCGCATCGCTATGAACACGTTCTTGGGGCAAGGGGCGCTGTTCTACAGCGGCGGACGCTTCACGCCAATTGCCTTTCCCAACCTCGACATCTTTATTCAGAACTGCGCGCCAGACCTGAGCGCGGTGGCCAGCGATCTGAACACCGCCCAGAGCTACCTCTGGACACCCACCACAGGCGAGGTTCGGCAGGGCACCTTTGAAGGCGTGAACGACATCAACCGCGCGGGCCAGTTTGTGGCTGACATCGCCCTTCAGCGTGCCGAAGGCACCTTCACCGTGGACCGGAAGCAGTGGCAGCCGAAGTTCATCAATGAAGCCGGGCTGGTGCTGGGTGAGGACGTGGCGGGCGACGGCGCGACCCTGTACCTGTGGCCGGCAGGGGAGAAGCAGCCCACGCAGGTGCAGCGGCCAGCCGGTACCGAAGCCGTGTTTCCGCAGGACCTGAACGAGAAGGGGCAGGCGCTGGTGGGGTATCTGGACGACCAGTTTGTCTACACCCACGCCACGCGCACCTACCGGCCCATTCGCGTCACGGGCTGGAAGCTTCAGGTGGTCCTCGCCCTGAACGACCAGGGCTGGGTGCTGGCCCAGGCCACCCAGACCGGGCAGAAGGCCGTTCGCACCGTCCTGCTGAAGCCAAAATAAGTGTGCGGCGAGAGGCAGGGCAGAAATAACTTCGCCCACCGTCTCGCCGCACCCATGCTTCATGTTCAGATGACGTGCACCGGAATGCCAGTCAGGTCGCCCGCTTCAGCGGTGACCACGCCGCCGTCAAAGGCTTCTAGGTCCGAGGCTTCCTCGAACCAGCTGCGCGGGGTCTTGGCGCCCCACAGCGTCTGGCGGCGGGGGTCGTCGCGCAGCCAGCGAATGGGTTCAAAGTCCGGGTCCACGGTGATGTAGTCGCTGGTATACAGCTCGATGCGGTGGCCGTCCGGGTCGCGGATGTACAGGAAAAAAGCGTTGGAGACGCCGTGGCGTCCTGGCCCACGCTCAATGCGCTCGGGCTGGCGCGCCCCGGCCAGAATGTCGCAGGTGCGGATGATGGCCGTGATGTCGGGCATCCAGTACGCCCAGTGGTGCAGCCGGGGGCCAGGGCCGTTCGTGAGGGCCAGGTCGTGCACACCCCCCCGGCGCTGAATCCAGGCGGCCCAGTAGCGCTCCTGCTCGTCCACGGTGTATTCGGACAGGCGGAAGCCCAACGTGTCCATGTACCAGCGCATGGTGCGTTCCACGTCCGGCACCATCACGTTTACGTGGTCCACGCGTTGCAGACCCGGCCCCCGGTGCAGGTGGTACTCCTGCAGCATCCAGGGATGCTTGACGCTCTGGTGGTAAAAGGCCACCGGAATGCCAAACGGGTCTTGCAGCCGCAGCAGGCGCGGGCGGTCCAGCTCCTCTTCCCAGCGGTAGGGGAGCCCTTCCTGCTCGGCCAGGGCCACCAGCGCGTCCAGGTCGGCCTCGCCGCCCACACGGTAGGCCAGGTGCCGCACGCGGGCGCTGCTTTCCTGCACCAGCTTCAGCGTCCACTCGCGGTCTTCCACGCCGCGCAGGTACAGGGCGCCCGCTTCCTCGTGCAGCACGTGCATGCCCAGCAGGTCCACGTAGAACTCGCGGCTGGCCTCCAGACTTTTCACGGTCAGGACGGCGTGGGCAATGCGAATCACGTTCGGGCGAATGGGGGAGAGGTCAGTCATCGGCGGCCACCGCCTCGGGCGCCCCGGCCCGGTTCAGGAAAGCCTGAATGCGGTCCACATAGGGCTGCTTGTTGTAAACCTCGTACAACGCAGAGTGCATCCGCACAGGGTCGCCGAAGAAGAACTTCTCGTACAGGCTCTGGCGCCCGCCGAAGGAGCTCATGGACATATCCCAGGCCAGGCGGAAGAGCTTCAGGCGCTCGTCGGCGCTGGCGGCCCCGGCTTGCAGGTACTTCTGAATCTGCGGCCCCAGCGGTCCCTCACGGTCGGCCTTGCTGGGCATCATGATGATGCCGCTGGCGCCCAGCAGTTGCAGCAGTTCGGGGAGGCGGGCGTACACAGCGGGGTAGTAGTTGCGCGCGGCGTCCAGCGGCCCACGCGCTGGGGTCATCACGCCGTGGGCATTGGGCGTGGCGCCTGCGACGGCCGCCACCTCCAGCGCCTTCATGATTTCCAGCATTACGATGATTTCTGCGACCTTGCTCTGCACGTGCTGGAACTGCCCGCTGCCAATCGCGTTCACGATAGCCTGCGCGGTGCCCAGGAAGGCCTCGGTCTTGGCCACTTTCAGGTTGACCACCTGGTAGGCCATGTGCAGCACGGCGTCGGTGCCGGCATACGCCTTGTTGGCCAGTTCCACGTCGTACAGCAAAAAGACGCGTTCCCACGGCACCAGCACATCATCAAAGATGACAAAGGCGTCCTGCTCGTCAAAGCGGCTACCCAGCGGGTGGTCTTCGGGGTCGCGGCCGATGTCGAAGGGCTCGCGGCACTGGAACGACAGGCCGGGGGCGTTGCACGGCAGCGCAAAGCCCATCGCATACCGACTCTTGTCGGCGTTTTCCTTCAGCACCGTGCTGGGAAACACCAGAATCTCGTCGGCAATGGGCAGCGTGGCCATCATGCGCGCGCCGCGCACCACGACGCCTTCCTCGGTTTCTTCCACCACGCCCAGCGCAATGTAGGGGTCGGGCATCTCGCTGGCCTGCTTGGCGCGGTTGACCTGGGGGTTGGTCAGGGCGTGGGTCAGGCACAGGTCGTTCTCGCGCACGAATTCAAAGTAACGGCGCATGTTGGCGGCGAAGTCGCGCTTGGGGTCGCCTGCCACGCTGGCGCTGCACGCCCCGAAGTAGTCGGCGCCCACGCCAGCGGCCATCACGTTCGCGTTCATGTAGTCCGGCGCGCGGCCCAGGAATCCCAGGGCGTAATTGGCGCGCACCCGGTGGGCCTCGCCAATTCTGGCCAGGTCTTCCCTTGTGCGCGGCACCATGAATGAGGTGGCGTAGCGTTGGCCCCCCTCCTCAAAGGTGAGCAGGTCCCGCAGCTCTGGCTGGTGCTGAAGGTCGTACAGGCCCGCGAGGCTGCGCGCCATGTTCCGCGTGGCGGGGTGGCTGGTGGGGTCGGTAACCCGTTCGCCGTCGATGTACAGGGTCGGCGGGTTCTGCCGCAGACGGTCGAGGAACTGCTGGCCGGTGATGGCGCCCATATGGTTTAACCTTCCTTTCCGGCCAGGCCGGTGTAGTGTGAATCTACGAAAATGCCGCCCTGGCGCTGCTCGGTGATGTCACTGGGGTCGCCGTGCAGATGCTCCACCTCTGCTGCGTAGGCTTCGGCGTCGTCTTGGGGCACGTAGCCCAGCACGTCCCAGCCTTCGGGGCTCATCCAGCGCCGGGTGTTGCCACTGATGCCTGCCACGACGAGATAACCCACATCCGGCGCAGTGACGGCGCGGGCAAACAGTTGCGCGGCGTCACGCGGCGAGAGCCACGTGCTGAGGTGCCGGGCATCCTTGGGCTGCGGCTGAAACGAGCAAATGCGCACGCTGACAAATTCTAGGCCGTACCGGTCAAAGTACATGCGGCCCAGCGCCTCACCCAGGACCTTGCTGACGCCGTAATAGGTGTCGGGGCGCACCGGCACATCAGGGGAAATGACCTCGCTGCGCGGGTAAAAGCCCACCGTGTGAATGGAGGAGGCGAAGGCCACCCGCCGCACCCCCGCCTGCTGCGCGGCTTCCAGCACGTGATAGGTGCCGTCGATGTTCACGTCGCGGATGCGCTCGTAAGTGTGCTCGTTGGCAATGCCGCCCAGGTGAATGACAGCGTTCACGCCGTCCATCGCCGCACGCACCTGCTCGAAATCTGTCAGGTCGGCCTGGACCAGTTCCTCGCCGGGCGCCGCCTCTCCCAGATCGCGGTTGTCCGAGAGGCGCAGCGTGTACTCGCCCGCAGGCAGAAAGTCGCGCAGGTGCTGGCGCAGGGCACTGCCGACCTCGCCAGCGGCACCGGTGATGAGGATGGTGGTCATAGCGGCCCCCTGATGTTAGGCAAGCGGTGCTTGCCACCCCCCTCCCAACCTCCCCCGCAAGGGGGGAGGGGCTTTAGAGTGCCTGGATGGAGAGGTTTCCTCGCGACGAACAGAACAGACGGGCGCGAGAGTTGCGGCGCAACATGACGCCGGAAGAAAAAATGCTGTGGCAGCGGTTGCGAGGGAACCAGCTGGGCGTGGCCTTTCGCAGGCAGCAGGCGCTGGGCTTCTATTTCGCGGACTTCGTATGCTTTGAGAAGCGATTGGTGATTGAGCTGGATGGCGGTCAGCATGCTGGCAGCAGATACGACGCTGTGCGAGATTCCGAATTGCGTGCACGTGGTTTCCGTGTTCTGCGCTTCTGGAACAACGAGGTGGCCCAGAACTTGGAAGGTGTCTTGGCACAAATTAGCGGAGCGCTCTAACTCCTCCCCCCTTGCGGGGGAGGGGGGGAGGGGGGTGGCAAGCACCGCTTGCCCCACCACGGCACTCATCCTTCCGCCGTCTCTTTGGCGATGGGTGCCGCCTGTCCCACGCCCAACCGCGCCGTTTTGTGCGTGCCCAGGCTGACGGCGATGTTCTTCGTTTCCATATAGAACTCGAAGGAATAGTCACCGCCGTCGCGCCCAATGCCGCTGCTTTTCACGCCGCCAAAGGGCGTGGGCAGGTGCCGCACGTTCTCGCTGTTCACCCAGATCATGCCTGCTTCCAGACCCTGGGCAAAGCGGTGGGCGCGCGTCAGGTCGTTCGTCCACAGGTAGCCGGCCAGGCCGTAGCGCACGCCGTTGGCCAGGGCCAGAGCCTCGGCCTCATCGGTAAAGGGAATGGCGGTCAGCACTGGCCCGAAGATTTCTTCCTGGGCAATCGCCATGTCGTTGCGCGCGCCCGTGAACAGGGTGGGGGAGACGTAGTTGCCGCTGTCGCCCACGCGCTGGCCCCCAGCGGCGATGGTCGCGCCTTCTTCTCGCGCCTTGCCGAAGTAGCCCATCACCTTGTCAAAGTGGCGCGGGTGAACCAGCGGCCCCACCTCCGTCTCTGGGTCCAGCGGGTCGCCCACGCGAATGTTGCGGGCACGCTCGGCAATGCGAGCCGTGAACTCGTCGTAGATGCCTTCTTGCACCAGCACACGACTGGACGAAGTGCAGCGCTCGCCGTTCAGGCTGTAAATCATGAACACCACGGCGTCCAGGGCCTTATCCAGGTCGGCGTCGTCAAAGACCACGACTGGGTTTTTGCCGCCCAGCTCGAAATGCACGCGCTTGAGGGTTTCGGCCCCCTGCCGCATGATGTGGCTGCCGGTCGTGGTTTCACCCACGAAGGCGATGGCGTGAATGAGCGGGTGCTCAGTGAGCGCCTTGCCCGCACTCTCGCCAAACCCGTGCACAAGGTTGTGAACTCCTTTTGGCAACCCCGCCTCGTCCATGATTTCGGCCAGCAGGGTGGCCGTCACCGGGCTCCATTCGGCGGGCTTGTGGACCACTGTGCAGCCCGCCGCCAGCGCCGGGGCAATCTTCCAGGTGGACAGCATGAAGGGCGTGTTCCACGGCGTAATCACGCCCACCGGGCCAATGGGCTGGCGCAGCGTGTAGTTGATAAAGCCGGGGGCCGGCAGGCTCTGGCCGTCCTGCGCGCCGGGCGCCCGGTCGGCGTAGAAGCGGAAGTTCTCGGCCCCGCGCGTGGCTGCCGACTTCATGAAGCGGATGGCCTGCCCCGTGTCCACGCTCTCTAGCACGGCAATTTCCTGCGCGCGCTTTTCAATCAAGTCGGCAATGCGGTGCAGAATTTTGCGGCGCTCGGCCCCACTCACCGCCTTCCAGGTCTGAAAGGCGTCGTGGGCCGCGCGGGCGGCGCGGTCTATGTCGGCGGCGTCACCGCTGGCCACCGTGGTCAGCAGGCTGTTGTCCACCGGGGAGTGGGCCTCAAAGGTCTGGCCGCTCTGGGCGTCCACCCACTGGCCGCCAATCCAGTGCTTAAGGCCAGCTTTCAGGCGGCTGTCACGCAGCTGCGCGGCGAGTTCGTGGTTGGGACTGAGGGTCTGGGTCATGGGGTCTCCTTGGTCGTGGGGGTGACGTTCATGGGCACACGGGTTGAGACCGAGTAAGCCAGAAAGGATTCACGCAGGACAGTGCGGCCCCTTTGGCGTACAGCAAGTTCGTTCCGACGCAAATCAAGGTGGTAGGTGATGCCGCCCGCCACGGTCCAGGTGTAGAGGCCAGTGAATCCCTGCGGGCTGTTCAACCGGACGTTGGCGGGCGACACCCCACCCTGGACAAAGACGCCGGGCGTTCCATCGAAAGTGCGCGTGGCATACGTGGCCTTTCCGCCGTTTTCCCAGACGATCACCGTGCGCTTGGCCGTCACACCCAGGAAGGCCGCCTGGGCCACGTAGCGGCAGCGGTGCTCGGCAGTACCCAGGCTGAACGCGCTGATCCGCGTCATGCGGTAGGCGGGGTCCTGCACATTCTCCACATTGCTGGACCGCACCACCCCCGGCTGGCCTCGGCGCAGCCCGGCCGTCACGGCAAAGGGCTGGTACACCTGCCCCGCTCCCGCATCGGTGTCTTGCAGCGTCACGGCGGAGGGTGGCTGCTGGTTGAGGCTACCCCGCTGCACCTGCCATTCCAGCAGCTGGGCCTGCCGGCCCTGTCCCTGCGGCTGGGTCAGGGCGAACACGCCTTGCTGAGCGTCGCACCACGCCAGGGCGGGGCGCATCTGACCGCCCACATGAACGTACGACCGCATCTCAAACCCCCTCGGCGCCTGGGCGGCAGCGGTGAGGGTAGAGGCAGCAAGCAAGCTGATCAGTACGGGTCTCATGCGGGGAGTGGCCTCCGGAAAGGTGAGGCAGGGCTATTTAGACGCTCAGCGGCCGTCCCACTCGCCTTCCTTGCTTTCCTGTCCGGTGATGGGCTCGGCGCCTTCATCCTCTTCCTGAATGTCGTTTTGCAGCGTGCCCAGGCCCTCAACTTCCAGGGTCATCACGTCGCCGGGGCGCACGTGCGAGATGCCCTTGGGGGTGCCTGTCAGGATGACATCGTCTTTTTGCAGGGTCATGAAACGGCTGATGTGCTCGATCAGTTCGGGAATCGAGAAGATCATGTCGGCCGTGCTGCCTTCCTGGCGCAGTTCGCCGTTCACGTGGGCGGTCAGGCGCAGGTTGTGGGGATCGGCAATTTCATCGGCGGTCACGTAGTAGGGGCCCAGCGGTCCGAAAGTGTCCCAGCCCTTGCCACGCATGGGGGGCCGGAAGGTGTTCGTCACGTAGTCGCGCACCACCAGATCGTTGCCGATGGTGTAGCCGCCCACGTAATCCAGCGCGTCTCTGGCCTTTACCCGCCGGGCGTCGCGCCCGATAATCACGCCCAGTTCCACCTCGTAGTGCATGAACTGGGCGCCGCGCGGGTAAATCACGGTGCCGCCGTGGGGCAGTAGGGTGGTGTTGGGCTTCCAGAACAGCGCGGGTTCCTTGGGCTGGGTCAGCCCCAGTTCCCCGGCGTGGTCGTTGTAGTTCAGGGCCAGGGCAATGACCTTGGGCGGGTCCACGGGCAGGCGGAATTGCACGCGGGCGGGATCATGGGCCACGCCGGCGGCGTCAATCAGCTGACCTTCCTGAAGATGGCCATTGAGGGCGCGGCCCCCGGCGATAAAACGGGCGTATTTCACGGGCAGACTCCTGTGGCCGCTGCGTGGGGCAGGCGGCGAAAATGGGCTTCCCATCAGCATAGGGGGACCGATGGACCGAACCATTGTTCAGAATGACAGCATGCAGCTGGGGCGGTGTACGTTAGGACAATGACCACACGTGCCCGGCAGGCAGCGGCCGCGCCGCTGACCGACCTTCCCCAGGTAGCGACCCTGATGGACAGCTTGCAGGCAGCCCTGGCCGAGCCCCACCCAGAAGAAGCCCTGGTGCAACTGGCTGCCCGGACCACAGGCGGCCACGCCGAGCTACGTGCCAGCTGGGGCGATGTCATTGCCAGTGCTGGCCGCGCCGCTGGACCGCCTGTGACCCTGCGGCTGGACCATGGTGGGCGGCACGTGGGCCTGCTGGTCACCGCGGTTGACCCCGCCTGGGCGCCGCTCCTGCCGGTGCTGCGGGCCTACGCTGTGCTGGCCCGGCTGCAGGCCGCCGCAGCGGGCGCCGCGCGGCGCCGGGTGGGCGAGCGGGCGCTGGACGCCCTGCTGGCCAGCCGGGACGCCCAACTGCCGGGGCTGGACGGGCCCTTCGCCCTGGCAGTGGGCACCTTCACCGATACGCTGGAGACGGACGAACAGGCGCTGGACATACTGGCCGGTGCCGGCGAGGGCTATTTTCAGCAGCGTCGGCTCCTGGGGCATTCCACAGTGCAGGGGGGCCGCGCCGTCTGGCTGTGGCGCAGCCTGGATCTGGGACGAGAAGCCCACGAACTTCACCGTGCCCTGGCGGCGTCCACCAGTCGTGGGGTGAGGCTGGGCGTGAGCGCCCGCAGTCACCAGCCACCGCATAGTGAGGCCGTAACGCATGCCTTTGGGCAGGCCCGGCAGGCCCTCCGGGCAGCCGCGGTGGAGGGCGGCGCCGCCCTGTTCCACACCAGTGATCCTTTTCATGCCCTGCTGGACAGCGGCGCCCTCAAGACCCTGCGCGAGCAGGTGATGACTCAGCTGGCCGCCCTGAATGATGGGGGCCGGGTGGAACAAACGCTGCGCCGCTACGTCCAGCAGCCCGGCCACCTGGCGAAACTGGCACAGGCCGAAGGTGTCCACCTTAACACGGTCCGCGCCCGCTTGCGGCGGGCAGAGGAGGTGCTGGGTGAATCCCTGAATCAACCAGCGCTGCTCGCCCGGCTTTACTTGGCCTTCGCCAGCGAAGAGCGCTGAATGGCGTTGCGCAGGGCTTTTTCATTCAGCAGGATGTCGCTCGTCACGTGACGACCAGATGAGAGACGGGAGATTCTAACCGTTGCTGGTGAAACTCGATGAGGTGAGACCTACTCGGAAGCGGGCTGAGACCCAGAACCTGAATCTCTGCCTGCGGCATAGCCACGTTTCCCTCAGCGCATCCGAGGGCGGGCTGTAACAGACGTGGACATCGGCAAGCGGCTCAACCGTTGACAGTTTCAATTCTCAGCCCACCCGAAGGCGGGCCGTGACGTCGTGGTTCAGGAGCATCACGGGATTGCTCATGTTTCAATCCTCGGCCCACCCGAAGGCGGGCCGTGACGCCGGCGCTGTGGGGTCTGCGTTGACCACGCTGCAGTTTCAATCCTCGGCCCACCCGAAGGCGGGCCGTGACGTGCAGCTGGCCGCCCTGCCGGCTGGCAGCCCCCTGTTTCAATCCTCGGCCCACCCGAAGGCGGGCCGTGACGCCAAGGGCCAGGGCAAGCAGTTCGTGTCGCTGGTTTCAATCCTCGGCCCACCCGAAGGCGGGCCGTGACACACCGATGCCAACGGCGCGTTTATGTCGTCCATGTTTCAATCCTCGGCCCACCCGAAGGCGGGCCGTGACTTTGAGTTTGCCGCGCTCTACCAGCAGCGCCCTACGTTTCAATCCTCGGCCCACCCGAAGGCGGGCCGTGACCAGGGCTTTTACGCCGTCTGGGCCGTACTCACTGCGGTTTCAATCCTCGGCCCACCCGAAGGCGGGCCGTGACCAGGCACAGGCCCTGCTGGGAGGCGAGGGGCAGTGTTTCAATCCTCGGCCCACCCGAAGGCGGGCCGTGACGCCAGCTACAACGAACTGCTCAAGACGGCCCGGATGTTTCAATCCTCGGCCCACCCGAAGGCGGGCCGTGACCTCTGCCTTCCTCTGCCATACCTTTCACCTCCGGGTTTCAATCCTCGGCCCACCCGAAGGCGGGCCGTGACGCCACCGAAACGGCCACTGCCCAGCTCACTCTAGCGTTTCAATCCTCGGCCCACCCGAAGGCGGGCCGTGACGCTGATGGTGCGTGAGCACCGGCTGCAGTACCTGGTTTCAATCCTCGGCCCACCCGAAGGCGGGCCGTGACGGGCTGATGACGGTGCACGGCCTGCGTCAGTTCGGGTTTCAATCCTCGGCCCACCCGAAGGCGGGCCGTGACACTCCACCTGCCGGAACATGGCTTCCAGGGCGAGGTTTCAATCCTCGGCCCACCCGAAGGCGGGCCGTGACGATAGAGCCGGGGAGTTTGTCCTCATGGTGCAGGTTTCAATCCTCGGCCCACCCGAAGGCGGGCCGTGACCAGCTGATTGTCAGGGGGCAGTTGCCCGCCTCCCGTTTCAATCCTCGGCCCACCCGAAGGCGGGCCGTGACGGGGCGCAAGCGCCGCTGCAGGTCAAGCGGCTGTTTCAATCCTCGGCCCACCCGAAGGCGGGCCGTGACTCGGGGGCAACACCACCACGCACATCAGCCTGTTTCAATCCTCGGCCCACCCGAAGGCGGGCCGTGACCTGCACCCCACGATGAAGCCCGTCGCCCTGGTGCGGTTTCAATCCTCGGCCCACCCGAAGGCGGGCCGTGACACCGGAGGTCGGCACCGAAGTCTGGGGCGTGCCGGGTGTTTCAATCCTCGGCCCACCCGAAGGCGGGCCGTGACCCAGGGGCGCGGCCGTGTCATACAGGCTGCCCCGGTTTCAATCCTCGGCCCACCCGAAGGCGGGCCGTGACATGTGGGCCTCTTCGTCAGCGGCCCCATGTACGAGTTTCAATCCTCGGCCCACCCGAAGGCGGGCCGTGACAAGGCGGCTCGATGCCGATGCCGTAGCGTTCCACGTTTCAATCCTCGGCCCACCCGAAGGCGGGCCGTGACACGCTGTGCTGGACACGGCGCCGACCCCCCCGGCGTTTCAATCCTCGGCCCACCCGAAGGCGGGCCGTGACTCGCCCCGTGCGGGCTGCTGAGGTGTCTGTGAAGGTTTCAATCCTCGGCCCACCCGAAGGCGGGCCGTGACCTGGGGCTGTTTCTGCACCTGGGGGCCCACCAGTTTCAATCCTCGGCCCACCCGAAGGCGGGCCGTGACCCGGTTTTTCAGCCGGGGCGGCCCCCTCGGCGGGTTTCAATCCTCGGCCCACCCGAAGGCGGGCCGTGACGGCATCTGGTACTGCGTGAGGTCGGGCACCTCGTAGTTTCAATCCTCGGCCCACCCGAAGGCGGGCCGTGACCTGGTCGGTTTCGACGAGCGTGTCGCGCATGTAGTTTCAATCCTCGGCCCACCCGAAGGCGGGCCGTGACCCGGCGAAAAAGCGCAGCGCGATCAGCACCACCAGTTTCAATCCTCGGCCCACCCGAAGGCGGGCCGTGACCCGAATAGACCAGCTGGCGCGTGAGCATCAAATGTTTCAATCCTCGGCCCACCCGAAGGCGGGCCGTGACCGCAGCTCTGCGCCCAGGTGCGGGCGCTGGGGGGTGTTTCAATCCTCGGCCCACCCGAAGGCGGGCCGTGACCCAACTCGCAGGCGTTCGGCTGGCAACCCTTGGTTTCAATCCTCGGCCCACCCGAAGGCGGGCCGTGACACTGGGGGCCCATCAGATCACCCAAAGCTGCCCGGTTTCAATCCTCGGCCCACCCGAAGGCGGGCCGTGACGATCGGCAGCCGCGACGTGGACCAGGGCGCCTGGGTTTCAATCCTCGGCCCACCCGAAGGCGGGCCGTGACCTGCGGCTACGCTCATAGGCAAAAGGCCGCCGGTTTCAATCCTCGGCCCACCCGAAGGCGGGCCGTGACAGGGCGGCACGCGCCCGACAGCCAGTGCGGCCAGTTTCAATCCTCGGCCCACCCGAAGGCGGGCCGTGACCCTGCTGCAGGGGCGTTCGGATGCCGTACCGCTCGTTTCAATCCTCGGCCCACCCGAAGGCGGGCCGTGACGGGTCCGGTGGCCGTGAATGCCGGCCTGACCATCGTTTCAATCCTCGGCCCACCCGAAGGCGGGCCGTGACCCGGGTGACGTGGTGTTCTACACCGAGGGTGGCCAGTTTCAATCCTCGGCCCACCCGAAGGCGGGCCGTGACTGAGTACCTGGCAGCGTCCAGCCGTTCCCGAAGAGTTTCAATCCTCGGCCCACCCGAAGGCGGGCCGTGACTGGCGCAGGCCCAGCAGGATGTACATGACCCCCGCGTTTCAATCCTCGGCCCGCGCCAGGACATCACAAAACGGCTCTCCTGCGCGAACCCTCTTTTACGCTTCCAGCCTCAGGTTTTAATGCC
Organism: Deinococcus arcticus; assembly: GCF_003028415.1. Lineage (NCBI taxonomy): Bacteria > Thermotogati > Deinococcota > Deinococci > Deinococcales > Deinococcaceae > Deinococcus > Deinococcus arcticus. Next base: position 16,660 of record NZ_PYSV01000023.1, on the reverse strand, counting down.
TTTCCAAGTTGTCATGCAACCCGTCCCAGACGCGAGTCAGGAACAACGCGAACCCCCCGGCGGTTTTCCGTCGCGGGGGGTTCGCGCAGGGCAAAGTTACAGAATCAGGGAGTCAGAGAAGTTCACGTACCGGTCCCGTCCGTATGCCTCGACAAATTTGTCGCGCGGCTGGCGCAGGCGGTACAGGCGAATGCTGTCCTCGGTGGGGTCCATCTCAGCCAGCAGGCGCTCACGCAGGGTCAGCAACTGCACATCGGTCACGCTGACCTCAAAGACGCTGTTCTGCACCCGCTGCCCGTGCGAGGTGCAGACTTTCCCCACCCGGCGCAAGCGGCGGCGCCCGGCGGACGTTTCCGTATTCACGTCGTAGCACACCAGAAAGTCCAGCATCAGCGGTGCAGGTAGGGCGGATAGTGGGCCCGGTCGCCGCGCAGGTGCTGGGCCAGCAGACGCGCCTGCACATGCGGCACCAGGCCCAGCGGCGTTTTGCGGGCCGTCAGCGGATGCGTCACCTCCTCCTTGCGCCGTTCGGTCAGGTGGGCCAGGATGAGTTTGCGGGCCTCATCTTTAATCGTCACAGTGTTGCCCTCGTGGAGAACGAAGTCGCGCGGCGTGAGCTGCTGGCGGTTGATCAGGGTGATGATGGCCCGGTCCGCCACCACCGCCCGCAGTTCTTCCATCAGATCCAGCGCGAGGCTGCTGCGCCCCGGGCGCAGGGCGTGCAGAAAGCCCACCTGCGGGTCCAGGCCCACTGCCTGGCAGGCGCTGGCGCAGTCGTTGGCCAGCACGGTGTACACGAAGTTGAGGGTGGCGTTGATGGCGTCGCGGGCCGGGCGGCGGGTGCGCTCGGTCAGCCAGAAGAAGTCGCGATTGGCGCGCAGCATCAGTGGGAAGACCTCCCAGTAGGCGCGCGCCGCCGTACCCTCAATGCCGCGCACCTCGTCCACTGTCTCTGCCAGCGGCAGGCAGCCAATCTGGCCGTTAATGTCGCGGGCGGCCTGCCGCAGCAGTTCGGGGTCGTTGCCCAGCGCCTCGCGGGCCGAGCGCAGCAGGGTGGTCTTCTGGTTCTGCAGCTTACCCGCCGCGATAAAGCGCGCCACCGCCAGCGTGCGTGCCCTGTCGCACGCGCAGCCGTGCTGGGCCACCCGCAGCAGCACATTGCCGCTGACCGGCGTTTCGGTGCGGGCCATGAAGCGACCATGTTCGGTTAGCCACGTCACTGGTTTGTGCTCGCGTGCCAAGCGGTGAATCAGGAAGGGCGAGAGCAGGACGTTGCCAAAGACCACCACGCTCTCCACGTGGTGCAGCGGAATCATGGCCTTGCGCTCGCGCTCCACCTCTACGCGGATGTTGTCGGTGTCCAGGTGCAGGTAGGTGCCCTGGGTCTGGATGTAGAGGGTGTTGAGTAGCTGCCTCATGGGTCCTCCAGGGTGGTGCTGAACGGGTCAAAGCCGCGCGGGAACTCGCGGGCGGCAAAGGGTTCGCAGCTCTCCAGCAGGCTGCAGTGCAGGCAGCGGTCATCAGCGGCGGGCGGGGGCAGGGTCTGACGGCGCAGCAGGTCGCGCACCCCGTCGCGGGCGTCCAGCACCGCCTGACGCAGGGCAGGCGTGAACGCCACCACCCGGCGTTTGTGACTGGCGGCGTGGTAGATGAAGCCCTCGGGAATGGACACGCCGAACATCTCTTCCAGGCACAGGGCCTGGGCGCACAGCTGCACCTCATCGGCCAGGCGGGGCCTGGCACGGCCTGATTTGTATTCGACTGGACGCGGCGAGCCGTCGGGTAAGAGTTCGACCACATCACCCACGCCCGCCAGACCGTGCTGGCGCGAGACGAGCGGCAGGGCGCGCAGGGTGCGCACGCCGCCGCGTTCCTCGGTGCCGCCGCCGTGCGCCCGGTCGTGGTGCTGCTGGCCGCGCGCCGTGAACTCGTTTTCGGCCCACACCTGCTCGACATGAATCAGGGCGCACTGGCGCGGGCAGAACACGAAATGCTGCAGCGCCGAGAGCATCACCTCTTCCATAGGCCCCTCCGGCAAGGGAAGCAGGCCGGGTTGATCGCCCGGCCTCAAGAGTTAGCCTTCCGCCAAGACAGTCAGCATGACACCGGGGTAAGCGTCCAGAGGTCCTTCGGCTGGCCGAGCAACGCTGTATTCCTCAAAGCGGCGCGGTGCTGCACCGTCCCCCAACGAGGGCACTTCAATGAGCTTGAACAGCTTGTGCGCCGGTGCCTTGCCCAGAGCGTTTTCGTGGCTGAAAACGTATAAACCCCGTACAGCCATTTCGCCCCGGCTGGCGCTGCGGTCCAGATTAAACAGGTTGGTCAGCGCTTCCCAGAACAGGTTGAGATCGTCTGTCGTTACGCCTGTGCCACCTTCGGTCACGGCGCGGCCCAAAAGAGGGTTGAAAAACCCATGCGCCCGGTAAAGCCCGTACGGCAGCACACTTTTCCGACCTATCTCGGTGCTGCCCGTCTCCATGCGTTCCTCGGTGGTGCGGGCCTGCCGGGTGATGGTGACGTCAATGGGCAGGACGCGGTCAATACTGCGGGCGAAGGTGATCTGCACGGGGCCGCGCACCTGCCCGGCATTCAGCTTGCCGGTGGACAGTACCGCGCCGAACATGCGGATGTCGTAGAACTGCGCGCACATGGCGTCGCGCAGGCGCGGGATGGACTTTTTGCCGCTCTTCTCATCGCTGGACAATTCCGGGGTGAGCGTTTTGGATGTCGCCTCAATGGCCGAGTTCAATGCCGTTTTACTCTGGATGAAGACCTCAATAGGGTTGCTGCGCTGTGAGTTTGAGAGCAGCAGGTAATCACGGACTTTGCGCTTAAGGGCCACATCCGTCACGAAGCCCAGTTGCGTTTCCGGATCGGTGCGCGGTGCATTTGCGGCGTCCGGATCGCCGTTGGGGTTGCCGTTGGTCACGTCGAACAGCAGGACAAATTCGTGGCGGACGGTGGGGTCACTGATGGCAGCGGTCTTCACTTCGGTCGTCATGCTTCATCTCCTTCGGGAGCGTTCTCGGCCTGCTCGTCGGCGGTCTTCTGTTCGGGCGTCCAATTGGCACGGATATCGCCGCGCTGGTGCCAGTAACCCAGCCCAAAGCGGCCCTGACCCTCCACATTCAGGGACATGGGGTAGCCCCCCCGCTCCACCAGCGTCCGCACCAGCCCCTCCATTTCCTCATTCAGGTAACGGCCCGCTTTGGGCAGGTGTGCCACAGTCGCCAGCTTCACCAGTTTTGGGAAGATCCCCGCCGGGGATGCCGACGCCGCGCCGAAGCTCCGTTGTACGCCCGTGGTTTTGAGGCGCTTCCTGTTCTGGCGGTAGCTGTACACCTGCTGGGCTTCCTCCAGCACGGCCAGCAGCCGCCCGCACAGATATGCGGGGTCAGATTCCAGTCTTTCCAGTCCGGTCATGAACTTCGCTCCTCCTTCTGCCGCCGTCTTGGCGTAATACAGCGAAAATTTCAGGGCTGCTGCCAGCGTCTTCAGGTGCCGCTGACGCTCCCATTCGTCCTTCTTCCTGTCCTGCGCCCCCTTCACCGTCAGTGTTCTGAACCGTTGTACCGCCTGCGCCAGCATCTCTAGCGGCGGCTTTACCCCCTCATAAGCTGTGCGGATCAGGTCGCGGGTCAGGTTGGCGTTCTTGCTGCCCAGCGCCTCCATCAGCGCGTTGATGTGATGTGGGTCGCCGGGCTTCCCCCATGCGTCGTTGATCGTGGTGGCGTTCAGATAGGCCCGCACATGCGGCAGCATTCGGCCCAGGTCGAGGTAGAGCCATTCCCGTAGGGCTGTGCGCCCCACATTCGGACTGAAAATTGCCAGGGCGAATTTGCTGCCATCCAGGAAGGTGAGGTGCTGCCCAGCGGCGTTCTGGATGTTCAAGAGACTGGAGAGCTGACTGAGCCGCGCCTCCGGTTTAGGTGGCGCAGGGGCGCTGGCTGCTGCTTTCGTGCCTTTCTTGACCTTCGGCTTGGGCTGTTCGTCATTGTCGCTGTCCGAGTCGCTGTCATCGGCCACAGGCGGACGCATCAGGTCGCCCAGCGCGCTCTCAAAATCAAATGATTCTGACGCCTTGGTTTCTGTTGCGCCTTCGCCGTATGAACTGCCGAGAGCGCCTTGAAAACTGAAGTCCTCTGCTGAGTGCAGGGGCCTTCCCTTCTCCACCCAGAAAAGCGCAACCTGATTGCGCAGGGTATCCAATTTGACCTGCTTGCCCACCTTGTCCATGACGATGATGCGGCGGTGTTGCTTGTCGCTTGCCAGGGCATTGAAGACGCGCGAAGCTGTATCGGCGCACTCGTAGCAAAGGTTGTTGTGCCCGCCCGTATCAGTGCGGCCCGATACAAAGGCATTGCTATTCAGCGAGTGCAGTGGCCCTGGCTTGCTGATAAGCTTCACGCCAACCGGAATGCGGCTGATAAGTGGTTTGACCTCGCCACAAACAGCGCATTCACCCGTGATCATTTCTTTCTTGTCGTCTCTGACAGCGATACGCTCCTGTGCCTCTGCCACCCAGAAAGCTTGTACGGCAGGCAACTGAAAGAGCTTCTTTCCGGCCAGTGGGCCGCTCTGCACCTGGAAGGCCACCCAGTCCTTCGATTTCACCTCGGCCCAGCGGGCGTCGTCCGCCAGCCATTCGCCTGCCACTGCCTTCTTCACCTGGGCAATGGCTTGCCTGATGTCGGCGTCCAGTTGTGGGGCATCCTCCATCTTGTCGAGGAGGGTCAAAAACTTGGTGTGCTTCTCAGCGGCGCGATCATCCACCTTGCCTTTGTCATCCACGCTGACGCCCAGCGCGTAACACGCCTCATCGGCCAGTGGATGCGGGTCTATGCCACTCGTTCGTCCCGTGTAGGGCCGCGCGAATAGAAGGCCTGACAGGTCAGCCTCCTCCAGGCGCGCGCCGCTCTCGCTGATCTGTACCACCCAGCGAATCGGCTGGGAGTAGTTATAGAAGCCCGTCGGGGGCAACGATTTACTGAACTCCTCGTCTCGGGCGTGCTTCACCAGGGCATCAAGCATGGCGGCCCTCCAGGGCGTCCAAGCGAGCGTAGGGATTTGCCGTATTTGTCACGACGTCCACCCAGCCGTCCTTGAGGTCCGCGTTGAAGTAAACGGCCTCCATATACCCGTCGGCCACGTCCCACTTTTTGCCGTCATGGCGCTTGAACTGCATTTCCTTGCGGGTCTTGCTCGGCACAAAGGCGATGTCCAGCAGCATATTCCCCAAGCGCTGATTGAGGCCTCTGTCCGGCTGTTCATCCGAGGTGGCGGCCTCGAACTCGGCGCTGAACTCGCGGGTGCCCAGGTAGGGCTGATGGCGGCATTGACCGCTCTGCGCCCGACGTTTGAAACATTCTGTGTGCTTCATCAGCAGATTGACGCCGTTCGCCTGCGCATAGGCGTGTGGCTGCAATACGATGTCCGCGTGAATCAGGTACTCCACGTCCTTGAGCAGCAGGCTAGAACGCTGCTGCCGGTCATCCTCAATGAACACAGGCGTCTTGCCCTGGCGCGTGCCCAGTTCATTTCGCAGGACAGTAGCCGTGGAACCGATCTTCACCACACCGATGCGCCGGATACGGTACTTGAACTCCGGTTTCCAGTACACCGCCTCTAGCGCCCCCCGCGCTGCGCTGGGGGTGATCACCGGGTAAGAAACGCGCTCCACCTTGAATTCCGGCCTGCTGAACAGGGCGTAATCGCCCCGCACGCGCAGGCAAACCGACAGATCATGCATATTGACCTCCTCTGTCAGAGCACATTGCTTCCGCCCGTCATGTAAATCAGGTCGGCGGGGTCACGATCTATGGGCAGCCCCACCAGGGAGTCGTATCCTCCTATCGCCTCAAGCAGGTAGATGTTTTCCTCCAGTTCACGAATGGCGTGCGCCTTTTCCAATTGACGGGCCTCGTGGGTGTAAATACTGACCACATACGGTTGCAGGGCACGCCAGCTCTTGCGGCTGGGGAAACGCTGCCACTGTTCCAGCGCGCGCTGGAAATCGCGATACGGGACGATGATGCTCACAGTGTCGTTCTCAATCAGGCGGTAAGCCTGGGCCACTTTCCTGAACTCCTGCTGTCTGCGGAGTGATTGCACCCCCGGTTTGTCAGGCAGAACGTCCGCATAGAGATCGCTGAAGTAACGCCGGAGAATATCCGTGCCGTTCAGATCGTGGTCTATGTCCTTCACGGTTTCCAAGATGGTTCGGGCTTTCTCGATGCCCTGCTGGTAGGGACCGCGCGGGGCCTTGCCGCTTACCGTCTGGAAGATGACGACGCGGCCCTTGCGCGGGCCGTTGCCGTTGCGATTGCAGCGGCCCGCCGCCTGGATAATGCGGTCAAGTGGCGCGAGGGCGCGGTAGACCACAGGAAAATCGAGGTCTACGCCGGCCTCGACCACCTGCGTGCTTACCAGCCGAACTTCAGCCTTCCGCTTCAGGCGTTCATTGATGGTATTAAGGACGTCCTTGCGGTGTGCACCGCACATCAGCGTGCTGAGGTGAAAGAGGTGTTTGGCCTTTTCCTCCTGAAGAGAGTGCAGCAGGCTCAAGGCGTCCCGCCGGGTGTTCAGGATGGTCAGGATTTGCGGCTCAGCCTTCAGTTCCAGGGCTAGGGCTTTCCAAGGAACGGGCTGCGGATACTGCCGGTGAAGGCTGTACTGCACCCGCTTCAGCTCTTCGAAATGCTCAGCGTACTGCGGCACAATCTCTGTCTGCGGCAAGTCACTGAAAGCATCGGTTAGCGCGTCGGCCTCAAACGCCGGCTGCGTCGCGGTGCAGAGCACCACGCTCACGCCATAGTCGTCCACCAGCGTTCGCAGCACGTCCAGGGTTGGCCCGCGCAGTTCCGGCGGGAGGGTCTGCACCTCATCCAGCACCAGCACACTGCGGGCGACGCGGTGCAACTTGCGGAGCTTGCTGGTCTTACGGGCAAACAGCGACTCGAACAGTTGCACAAAAGTCGTGCAAACAAGGGGTACGTCCCAGTTTTCTGCAGCCAGTTGCAGGCGTAGCGTGTGGGCATCTTGCTTCTCAGCCTTGTTGTCAGCCGGTTGCACGGCGCTGTGGTGCTCCAGCACGGCATCCGCGCCCAGCACATCGCGGTAGACCTCCGCGTTCTGGTCAATGATGCTCGTAAAGGGAATGGCGACGATAACGCGCCGTAATTCATTGCGCAGGGCGTGCTTCAGTGCGAAAGCCAGCCCACTGAGCGTCTTGCCACCGCCTGTCGGGACAGTCAGTCGGTAGATCCCCGGCTTACCTGTCGCCGCCTTCAAACACTCGGCGTACACCTCGTCTCTCACTGCCTGCACTTCGGCAGCGGTCTCTTTCCCCGAAATGCGCTGCTTCTCTAGCAGTCGCTTCCGTCCCACCTCGAAGCGTTCCCAGAGAGCATGGATGTCGAGGTCATGCTGTCTGGCCTTCGGCCGCTCCTCTCCAAAGTGAAATTCCGTGTCGAGAAAGTCGGCGTCTACGAGGGCTGAAGTCACCATGCGCGTGAACAGTTCCTGTTTCAATGGCGCTTCTGGCACCTTTTCCGGCGCGCCTGCTGGGTAGAGGCCGAAGGTTTTGATGGCCTGCGCCATGGCGTCCATCCGCTCGTCAAAATCAGGCTCGGCGGCAATTTTTTCCTCGCCTTCCCCCGCATTCTCCAGCCCGGCATGGTGGCCAAGCACGGGCAGCATGAACGTCGTGCGTTGCGGATGCTCAGCCAATCTGGACAAAAGTAAGGTCGCGCCCCATATAGCATGGGAAGGCCCTTTGCGGCCCAAATCTTCTCCTTTCGCCTCAGCAGCCTGGGCGTCGCGCAAATACTGCTGAAACTCTGGGTTGTATTTGCCCAGGTCGTGCCAAATCCCCAGCAGATACGCCAGATTGCCCGCCCCAAACACTTCTGCGTAGTTTCTGGCACGTTGAGCAGTGTCAAGCAGATGCGTTTTCAGGTCGTGGGGCTTCCCGCCACTCCCTTCACTTGGCGTGTGCGCCCAGTAGTTACCGGCCCAGGTCATGCCGAAACGTCCTTGATGGTCTGCCACTCCGGGTTTTCCTGGCTGGGGCTGTGGCCCATGTAGGTGCTCATGCGTGGTCTCCTTGTGCAGCGGCCTCCCGCAGCTCGTTCAGCCAGTGGGCGCGGAGATGGGCCGGGCCCAACACCTCCACCCGTGGCCCAAAACTGAAAATCCAGGCCAGGGCTTCACGCGGCAGACCGCTGCTGTCGGGTGGGGCCTGCAGGGTGGCATTCAGTGAACCGTCGGGGTTGGGGTCGCGGGCGTGTTTCAGGTGCGGGTAACCGCCCTCCTCGATGCGGTAGCGGGCATCGGCGCGAAACCGCAGGTGAATGGTGTCTTTCCGGCCGCCCTGCGCCCCCACAATGCCCCAGGCCGATTCGAGAAACTCGCGCGGCTGAAAATCGGCAGGGATGCGGTACTGCTCGCCCCTCAGCACCTCTGGCTGCTGCATGCGCGCCAGCTTGAAGGTGCGAACGGCGTTGTGAAACGTGGTCTCCCGGCCAATCACGTACAGGTCGAGGTTCTGCGGGTGAGGCTCGATCAAGTACGGCTCAATGATGTTGGGGCGAAGCTGACCGCTGCCCCCGGGCTTCTTGTACAGAAACCGCAGCGGATGCCCGCCGGTCCAGGCGTCAGCGGCGTGGCGCAGGTTCAGGTCTTCGGGGGTGCGCCGGCGCTTGCCCATATCGCCCAGGCTGCGGGTGGTCACCTCCCGCAGATGCTCGGGCAGCCAGCCGATAATGCGCTGCATGGCGCGTTTGTGGGCCTCGCCTTCGCCCGTCGCCCGGTGGTAGGTGAGGCGCAGGGCCGCGTGAAAAATCAGCAGTTCGGTGGCTGTGAGCGATTGCTGCGCGTGTTTGATGTGGTGCCGGGGTGGACGGGTTTTGGTCGAAACGACCTGCTCGCCCAACTCGGCGAGCGTCTGCACGTCACGCTGCATCATGCGTTCAGCGCGCCGCCATTCTTGGCTGTCCAGGCACAGGTCAGGGGCAAAGTGCAGGACCAGTTGCTTGATGGTCATCGGCCGGGCCCGGAGCAAGCCGGCCAGCAGGAACAGCCGCTGCGCCTGTCCAAGCGTTTCGAGGTCCATGCCAGCAGCATGACAAGTGGCCATGTCAGGGGTGGCGGGAAAGATTAAAGGCCAAAAATGGACTTAAATAAAGTGAGCTCCACTTACTCAAATAACATGCGCCCCATCCTGGACTTCGCGCCACTCCTGAACCCAGTTGTCGTACCGGCCGGCACAGAACAGGCTGGCCTGGGCCGGGGGCGGCACGGTCAGGGGCAGCCAGGTCGGCTCTGTCGAGAGGGCCAGCACATGGCCGTCAGCGCACACGGCCTCTGGCCACCCGAAGGCCAGGCGCAGCTGCCGCACGGCCTCGGCCAGCCGCCGCCGTTGACGGTCCAGGGAAGCCCCCCCAAACAGCTCCTCTGTCACCCGCTCACGGTTAAGGGTGCCGCCGTGCAGCAGCAGCAACACCAGCAGGGCCGCCGCGTCACTGTCGGGCCGCAGCGGCAGCTTCTCGCCGTGCATCCGCACCTCAACCGGGCCAGCGGCCTGAACCTGCACCCGCCATTCAGGCCGCCGAACGGACCTTCCCCACGCCATGAACAGCTCGGGAAACAGACAGGCGAGTTCCTCGGTCCAGGCGGCGCGGCCAGGTGGGGGTCCAGGGGGCACCGCCTTCCCACGCTGACGCTGCAGGTCGGCGGTCACCACGGCGGCGGCCAGCCGGTCATCGGCCGTGGTCAGCTGGGCCAGGCTCAGGGCCTGCGCCGCGCCCGTTATGTCCCCGTTCAGGGCCATGCCCATTGCCAGATCCAGGTGCAGGCGGTGGGGGGCGCCGCTGTCCACCCCCAGGTCCACCAGGGCGGTGGACAGGGCGTCCAGGGCGGCGTCCACCTCAGCGCGCAGCATCAGGCACAGGGCCGCCCCTCGGACAGCCAGCGGTAATTCGGCGCGCAGGTCCTTGAGCTGTTGCCCCGCCTGCTGAAAGGCCACCAGGGCGCGTGCGTACTCGCCGTGGCGCCGCCAGACGGCCCCCAGTCCGCGCCAGACCAGGGCGCGGTGTTCAGCGGCTTCGGGCCGGCGTGTCAGGCGCAGCGCCTCGGTGAGGGCCCGCTCGGCTGTCCGCAGGTCGTCCAGCCGCACACAGGTCATGCCCCGGTTGGCCAGGGCAGAGGCGCGGCCCCAGGCGTCGGCTCCGTATTCGGCGGCGGCGGTGGTGTATGCCGTGCGGGCCGCGAGGTCGTCGCCCGAGTTTGCCAGCGAGAGGGCGTACTCGGTGCGGACCAGCGCCCGGTCCCGCCCCCTCAGGCGGCCCAGCACGGCGCCGTACGCCGCGCGCCAGTCGCCCCTGGCTTCATAGGTCGCCCGGGGCCAGACGCGCGCGGCAATGGCGTCGTCTGGAGGGCAGGCCGCGCTCAGGGTCAGGGCCTGCTGGACATGGCCGCCCAGCAGTGCGGCGTAGGCTTCCAGGGCCGGAAAGGTGGCAGGCGGCCAGCTGGCCAGGACCTCCTTCAGGGCCTGCAGGTTTCCAGTGCGGTACGCCACGCTGCCCAGAACCTCGGCCCATCCACGGTCCTGGTGAAAGTGGGCGGGAACACCGTGAAGGGCTTCGGCCAGGGCCAGTCCATCCGCGCGAGTTTGCAGGTGGCGCAGCGCCCAATCGGCGTGGAGTCTGACCCGTTCCCAGTCGCCCTGCTGGACCAGATGGCCAAGCTGCTCTGTCACTTCGTCAAAGACCGGCACCACCCCAGTGTAGAGGCGAGGGTGGTATGCCCTCGCCCCGTGCTCCCCGCTGCTTAGCCGCCCACAGGATAGGTGCCTTCATCCTGCGGCCGCGGTAACGGCTGGGTCTCGCCCGGCACCGTGGGAGGCGGAACCTTCACCGCATGAGCACCAACACCCCAGACCAGAGCCAGCATCAAGACAATTGCGTTCATGGTTCACTCCCGTGGCGGCAACGGCCTTCGCCGTCGTCCGCGTGTACGAATCCGTCTGGATTCGTGTGCAGGAGCTTGAAACTCTGGCCCGACACGTCATGTCGAGTGACGTTTGAGGTGCCCGTGGCGTACCACGCTGGCCGCGCGAACCTGGTGCGGCGGCTTCACCCCTGGGGGGTTCGCGCGACCCCAAAAAAGTCGCCCGGGCGAGCAGGGTTCAGAAAAATGCGCGGAAGGAAGCGGCGGCCTGTGCTCCTTGTGCGCACGGTTCGCGCAAATCGCCTGGAAAGTTGCCTTCTGGACGTGTAAAAGGCAAACTACTGTCACAGCCCGCCTTCGGGTGGGCTGAGGATTGAAACAGCGATGACTACGCCCAAACCCTCACAGACCGCTTGTCACAGCCCGCCTTCGGGTGGGCTGAGGATTGAAACTTTAACGTGATGGTCATCACCCTGGCCGCCAGTCACAGCCCGCCTTCGGGTGGGCTGAGGATTGAAACCTCGAAGCAGCGCACCACGTCGCGGTTGATCTGGTCACAGCCCGCCTTCGGGTGGGCTGAGGATTGAAACCACCACAATCAGGGCATTGTGCCGGGTAAGCTCCGGGTCACAGCCCGCCTTCGGGTGGGCTGAGGATTGAAACAGTTCCTTATAAGCGGCAGCGTCCACCCCGGGCGGTCACAGCCCGCCTTCGGGTGGGCTGAGGATTGAAACCCTGTCTCGGTAAGCCCGTACAGGGTGCGGCGCGGTCACAGCCCGCCTTCGGGTGGGCTGAGGATTGAAACTGGTGGTCGAGCGCGAGGTGCTCAGCCCCACCGTCGTCACAGCCCGCCTTCGGGTGGGCTGAGGATTGAAACTCGGCAAACTCGCTCATGTCGCCGGATTCAAACGCGTCACAGCCCGCCTTCGGGTGGGCTGAGGATTGAAACCCGAAGAGGTGTACGTGATCCTGGGCGCCCTGGGCGTCACAGCCCGCCTTCGGGTGGGCTGAGGATTGAAACAACGCGCAGGCCCTGGAAGCCAAGGGCCTTGTGGGGTCACAGCCCGCCTTCGGGTGGGCTGAGGATTGAAACAGTGGGGCCCGTGGCGGTGCTGCCCGGGCCGCCGGTCACAGCCCGCCTTCGGGTGGGCTGAGGATTGAAACAGCAAGCGTTTTGACGCCGTGGTGGGTAAGGTGGTCCGTCACAGCCCGCCTTCGGGTGGGCTGAGGATTGAAACGCATGCTTTCCGGTCACCGAAAAGGGCGGCGTCGTCACAGCCCGCCTTCGGGTGGGCTGAGGATTGAAACACGTACAGCCCCCTGAACGCGGACAAGACCGCGCGTCACAGCCCGCCTTCGGGTGGGCTGAGGATTGAAACTCGATCTGGCCCTCCGCGCGCAGGCTGGCGGCCAGTCACAGCCCGCCTTCGGGTGGGCTGAGGATTGAAACTTCGCGCAGATCGTTCAGCACCCTCTGTTCCAGCGTCACAGCCCGCCTTCGGGTGGGCTGAGGATTGAAACTGTTTCCCCTCAAGAGTGGCGCAGCCAGCACGATGCCCCGGTCACAGCCCGCCTTCGGGTGGGCTGAGGATTGAAACGCCGCGTAGTACACGCCCCCGTTTTTCCGGCCGGCGTCACAGCCCGCCTTCGGGTGGGCTGAGGATTGAAACTTTCTCGAACACGCGGGCCTGCGCGTCGCCCACGTCACAGCCCGCCTTCGGGTGGGCTGAGGATTGAAACGGATGGACGATAGGCACCGATTACCTGCCCGTTGGGTCACAGCCCGCCTTCGGGTGGGCTGAGGATTGAAACTGTTGTCTGCGGTGCATCAGTAGTCCCCATCGGGTCACAGCCCGCCTTCGGGTGGGCTGAGGATTGAAACACTCAGGCGCAGCCACTGCACCCCCGGGGCGGGGTCACAGCCCGCCTTCGGGTGGGCTGAGGATTGAAACACCCCCGCAGAGCTGCCTGCGGTCCTCAAGCCCTGTCACAGCCCGCCTTCGGGTGGGCTGAGGATTGAAACTGCCGGATCTGGGCGCCCAGCTCGATGCCCAGCAGGTCACAGCCCGCCTTCGGGTGGGCTGAGGATTGAAACTCGGTCATGGCCTTGGTTTGCAGGTCGAGCACCGCGTCACAGCCCGCCTTCGGGTGGGCTGAGGATTGAAACCTCTCGGGTGGCGCCGGGCAGGTTGCTGTCTGCCAGTCACAGCCCGCCTTCGGGTGGGCTGAGGATTGAAACGTTCAGGGTGTAGGTGGTGGCGGGGGCAGCGGTGGTCACAGCCCGCCTTCGGGTGGGCTGAGGATTGAAACACGCCGATCGACTGGCGCAGCCGGCCCGTATCGAGTCACAGCCCGCCTTCGGGTGGGCTGAGGATTGAAACTCCAGCAACACCAGGGCCACGTCTTGTGTGATGGGTCACAGCCCGCCTTCGGGTGGGCTGAGGATTGAAACTGCGTGGCTGTCACGTCCACCTCGCCCAGCACCGGGTCACAGCCCGCCTTCGGGTGGGCTGAGGATTGAAACATCGGCGGGTATGAGTGGCGCGTCGATGCCAGCACGTCACAGCCCGCCTTCGGGTGGGCTGAGGATTGAAACACGGGGCTATAGCCAATACTCAGCTCGTTGATGTCACAGCCCGCCTTCGGGTGGGCTGAGGATTGAAACATCGGCCATAACCCGGGAAAATTCGGCCAGCAGCGTCACAGCCCGCCTTCGGGTGGGCTGAGGATTGAAACTGCCGGAGTTCCTGCGGGCGCTGACGGCGGGGGGGGTCACAGCCCGCCTTCGGGTGGGCTGAGGATTGAAACAGGTTTTTGGTGCGGCGGCGGGTACCGTCAGCAAAGTCACAGCCCGCCTTCGGGTGGGCTGAGGATTGAAACGCGGCGGATGGTGCGGAGTTTGGACGTTGCACTATGTCACAGCCCGCCTTCGGGTGGGCTGAGGATTGAAACCGGGTGGCGGTGTCGAGTGCGTGACTGTCCCCCCCGGTCACAGCCCGCCTTCGGGTGGGCTGAGGATTGAAACCCCATGACGGTGGTCGATGCGGCCCGTGGCCTGCTGGGTCACAGCCCGCCTTCGGGTGGGCTGAGGATTGAAACTAGTGGAAAATGGGGGGCGCGTGCCCCCCCCGCCGTCACAGCCCGCCTTCGGGTGGGCTGAGGATTGAAACTCAGGTCCACCAGGGCGGCCACGATGGGCGCGCAGTCACAGCCCGCCTTCGGGTGGGCTGAGGATTGAAACATGTCAGCGGCCGTGGGCCCGCCCTGCACGCTGGTCACAGCCCGCCTTCGGGTGGGCTGAGGATTGAAACCACGGGCGGGGGGTGCTGGACGTGACCCGCCCCAGTCACAGCCCGCCTTCGGGTGGGCTGAGGATTGAAACATCTGGGCGCAGGCTGCAGCCGGGCACGCGGCGCAGGTCACAGCCCGCCTTCGGGTGGGCTGAGGATTGAAACACCCCCCAGCGCCCGCACCTGGGCGCAGAGCTGCGGTCACAGCCCGCCTTCGGGTGGGCTGAGGATTGAAACTAAAATTCGTTTTAGGCGAAATTTAATGCCCTGGTCACAGCCCGCCTTCGGGTGGGCTGAGGATTGAAACCACGGTGCGGCTGGGCAATCTCAGGGCAGCAGACGTCACAGCCCGCCTTCGGGTGGGCTGAGGATTGAAACTTGGAAGGTTTTGAGGCGGCGCGTGGTGGCCCGGGTCACAGCCCGCCTTCGGGTGGGCTGAGGATTGAAACTGGACGTGGGGCATGGGGGCGCTGACCCCGGGTGCGGTCACAGCCCGCCTTCGGGTGGGCTGAGGATTGAAACGGCGGTCTGCCCGTCGATCTGGGCGGTGACGGTGGTCACAGCCCGCCTTCGGGTGGGCTGAGGATTGAAACCCATGCTGCACAAAGATGAAAAACCCGACCTCTACGTCACAGCCCGCCTTCGGGTGGGCTGAGGATTGAAACTCAAAGGATGACCACATGAGCAACCTGACTGAACGGTCACAGCCCGCCTTCGGGTGGGCTGAGGATTGAAACAGGTGCAGGCCCGGACCAGGCAACTGGCCGCCGCGGTCACAGCCCGCCTTCGGGTGGGCTGAGGATTGAAACATCTCACCCGCGTCCAGGGCCTGCACCGGCGAGAGTCACAGCCCGCCTTCGGGTGGGCTGAGGATTGAAACTTGCGGCATACACGGTGATGTACGGCGTATCGGGGTCACAGCCCGCCTTCGGGTGGGCTGAGGATTGAAACCGGTGGCCGAGTGCGCCTTCCAGCAGCTCAAACGCGTCACAGCCCGCCTTCGGGTGGGCTGAGGATTGAAACCTCTGGTGGTGCCTGAGCGGCTGTATGTGCAGGAGGTCACAGCCCGCCTTCGGGTGGGCTGAGGATTGAAACGTCACCAAAGAGGGGCTGCTGACGGGACCACCTGGTCACAGCCCGCCTTCGGGTGGGCTGAGGATTGAAACGTCCACTTCTGCACGGCCTGACTGGCCGCGTCAGTCACAGCCCGCCTTCGGGTGGGCTGAGGATTGAAACTCTTTATTGCGCTCACCGCTCAAGGCAAATTGGGGTCACAGCCCGCCTTCGGGTGGGCTGAGGATTGAAACAGTGGGGTTCAGCCACACGGCCCGGACGTGCTTCGTCACAGCCCGCCTTCGGGTGGGCTGAGGATTGAAACTCAAGGGCCAGGGCATAGACCCCATGGCCGCCGTCACAGCCCGCCTTCGGGTGGGCTGAGGATTGAAACTCCTGGGCTCGGGGTCCGTCCGGTGTCTCCGGGTCACAGCCCGCCTTCGGGTGGGCTGAGGATTGAAACACCTGCTCGCCAGCGGTCTGCTGACGGTGCTGTCACAGCCCGCCTTCGGGTGGGCTGAGGATTGAAACAGCTGGACGGTGGCCCGTGACAGCGACAACATCCCGTCACAGCCCGCCTTCGGGTGGGCTGAGGATTGAAACTGGATTGCTGGGGGTCACCCCCGGCTTGAACGGCAGGTCACAGCCCGCCTTCGGGTGGGCTGAGGATTGAAACTCTGCGGTGGGCTGGGGGCTGACCCCGGGCATCATCGTCACAGCCCGCCTTCGGGTGGGCTGAGGATTGAAACGGCATCCACGTCGGCCAGGCTCTGGGCCACGGGGGGTCACAGCCCGCCTTCGGGTGGGCTGAGGATTGAAACTGCTGCTGGGCAACGTGGCCCTGGCCCAGGTTGACGTCACAGCCCGCCTTCGGGTGGGCTGAGGATTGAAACTCAGATTCAGGATCTGGCTTCGCCCCCCACGGTGGTCACAGCCCGCCTTCGGGTGGGCTGAGGATTGAAACAGCAACCAGCGCGGCTTTCAGGTCGTCCCCTCTGGTCACAGCCCGCCTTCGGGTGGGCTGAGGATTGAAACATCCGGATCCGCCCCATCTGGAACGCGCCGCGCCCGTCACAGCCCGCCTTCGGGTGGGCTGAGGATTGAAACCTTGAAATTCCCGGCCTCGGCGGCGGTTTTGGCTTCGTCACAGCCCGCCTTCGGGTGGGCTGAGGATTGAAACTCCCGGGTGGCGCGAAAAAGGGGTCCAGGCCAGGGTCACAGCCCGCCTTCGGGTGGGCTGAGGATTGAAGACCTGTTGCGCAGTAGCCGAAGGGGGAGCGGGGCGACGGGAACCGTCGCCCCGCTGGCTTAGCCCTAAATTTAGTGTGTGGATAGGTAGAGTCGGCGTTGCCAGCGGAGATTGACGAGTC
>NZ_PYSV01000022.1 GCF_003028415.1 Deinococcus arcticus | reverse complement strand
GAACTGCTGGGCGACCAGGTGAACGCTTCCACCGGACGCCACAGCACGAACGATGCGTTCCCGCAAGTCCAGCCCATACCCTCGCCCGCCCACCGCTTTCATACCTTCATTATGACAAATGCTCTAATTCAGCCAGCTGCCGTTGCAGAGTCTGGCGTTGGATAAACGTCCTCTCCTGCTGCGCCTCCGCGACTGACCGTTGAACAGCCGCATCGACTGCTCGCTGCAAAGCTAAGCGTTCACCAGCTGGCACGAGGCCCAGCACCACCCGGCTCACCGGGGCACTGACCTCGTGCCGTTGCAGCGTGGCCAAGTGTTCGCCGTAGATGTCGTACCGACTCTGTGCGGGGCCTCGATCAGACCGAAAGCTCTGGACCAATGTTTGCGCCACCTGACGTTGCAACGCGGTAAACTGCGCGTATTGCCGACTGTCCAGTGACTTGCCTTCGACCTGTTCGGCTTGGTGGCGCATCACGGTCACCCAATCAGCGGGGCTCTGGGGCTTGGCTGGGATGGAATGGACCTGACGCTGGAACATCACCGTTTCTGGCTGTGGTAAGGCGTCCAGTTGCTCTACCACCGTTTGACGCTGCAAATACAGCTGCTCGACCTCTTGGCGCTCCAGACTGGCTGCACGCAGGGGCGCCTGAGCGATCTGTTGCTGCGCTGTGACGGGCCGTGACGTATGCCGCTGCACCGCTTGCTGCGCCATCTGAAGAAAGGCGGACGGTTCATCCCTCAGCGCTGGGGAAGTTGTGGAACGGGTTTCCGGCTGCTCCCGCTTTTTGAAGATGGGCGCGCTCACGTCCCGCAGCGTACTTCACAGGTGCACGCATGGTCAGCGCACATGTGGTTTCCTTCCCCTGCACCCTGCGTCACCCTTTGCCGAACCTTCATTCGGTACACTGGCGCGTTATGCCGCGTGCCCGCATCAAACCCGAAGTCATGAGCCCCGTGGGGGGACAGGCGCAGTTGCGCGCCGCTGTGGAGGCCGGCGCCGACGCCGTGTTTTTTGGGGTCAACCCGGCGCGCGGCGAGGGCCGCGCCGACGGGGCCGGCTTCCACGCCCGCGCCAAGGTGGGCTTTGACCTCGAAGCCCTGCCCGAGATCATGCGGGGGCTGCACGCACGCGGGGTAATGGGCTTTGTCACCTTCAACGTGCTGGTCTTTGACCGGGAACTGCGCCAGGCCGAGCGCCAGCTGATCGCCCTGGCCGAGGCGGGGGTGGACGCCCTGATCGTGCAGGACCACGGCGTGGCCTGGCTGGCGCACGAAATCTGCCCGGACCTGCCCATTCACGGCTCCACCCAGATGAGCATCACATCCGCCGAGGGCGCTGAACTCGCGCGGCGCTTCGGGGCCAGCCGCGTGGTGCTGGGGCGCGAACTGAGCCTGCGCGACATTGAGCGCATTGCGGGCGCCACCGACGTGGAGCTGGAAACCTTCGTGCATGGCGCGCTGTGCGTGAGTTACAGCGGCCAGTGCTTTTCCAGTGAAGCGTGGGGCGGGCGCAGCGCCAACCGGGGCCAGTGTGCCCAGGCGTGCCGCCTGCCCTACGACCTGCTGGTGGACGGTGAATGGCGCGATCTGGGTGACGCGCGGTATCTGCTGTCGCCCGGCGATCTGTACGCACTGCATCAGGTGCCGGAGCTGGTGCGCATCGGCGTGGACTGCCTGAAGATTGAAGGCCGCTACAAGGACGCCGAATTCGTGGCCCTGACCACCGCCGCCTACCGCAAGGCCGTGGATGAAGCCTGGGCGGAGCGGCCCCTCAGCGTGACCCCGCAGGAGGAGCGCGATCTGGAGCAGGTGTACTCGCGGGGGCTGGGGCCGCACTTCATGGCAGGCACCAACCACCAGACCGTGGTGCGGGGCCGCGCCCCCAGGCACCGGGGCGTGCGTGTGGGCACCGTGCGCGGCACCACCGAACGCGGCGTGCTGGTCGAGCTGACTGAACTGGTCAAGCCCGGCGACGGCCTGGTGTTCGACCCCGCCAACTGGCGCGCCCCCGAGGGCCGCGAGGAAGGCGGCTTTGTGTATCAGGTGAACCCGGTGGCCGCGTCGGGCCGGGGCCAGCACCAGAGGGCGCTTCACGAACTGCGCTTTGGGCGCGGCGCGGTGGACCCCGCGCGGGTGCGTGAAGGCGACCCGGTGTGGCGCACCCAGGACCCCACGCTGGCCGCCCGGGTCAGGCCGCTGGTGGAGGCCGCTGACCCGGTGCATACCCGCGCGGTGGACGCCCACTTTATGGGGACGGTGGGCGAGGTGCCTGCCCTGACCCTCACCGACGAGGCCGGGCGGAGCGTGACGGTCACGCTGCCCGAGCCGCTGTCCCCGGCCCGCAACCGCGCCCTGGACGAGGCCACACTGCGCGAGCAACTGGGCAAGCTGGGCGGCACGCCCTACCACCTGCGCACGCTGAGCGTGGACCTTCAGGGCGCGGGGTTCCTGCCGGTGAGCGCCCTGAACAGCCTGCGCCGCGAGGCCGCCGCCGCCCTGAGCGCCCGGCGCGAACAGGCCCCGGAGCGCCGCGTGGCGCCGCGCCTGGAAGGCACCCTGCGCCGCCTGGGCCAGCCGACCCCACCTGACCAGGGACGGACCCGCCTGCACGTCCTCGTGCGTGCGCCCGAACAGCTGGACGCTGCGCTGGAGGCCCGCCCCGATTCCATGACCCTGGATTACCTGGAACTGTACGGCCTGAAGCCCAGTGTGGAGCGCGTGAAAGCGGCGGGTCTGCCGGTGCGGGTGGCCAGCCCGCGCATCCTCAAGCCTACCGAACAGAACCTGCAGAAGTTCCTGCTGTCGCTGGACGCCGGCATTCTGGTGCGCTCGGGTGGGCTGCTGGAAGGGCTGCAGGGCCAGAGCGGCGGGACTGAGCTGACCGGGGATTTCAGCCTGAACGCCGCCAATGTCCTGACCACCCGCGCCCTGCTGGACCTGGGCCTGACCCGGCTGACCCCCACCTACGACCTGAACGCACAGCAGATCACTGAGCTGGCCGCACTGGTGGGCGGGGCCGTGTTAGAACCCGTGGCCTACGGGCACCTGCCGGTCTTTCACACCGAGCACTGCGTCTTCTGCCGGTTCCTGAGTACCGGCACCGATTACACGAACTGCGGCCACCCCTGCGAGGCTCACCGCGTGGCCCTGCGCGATGAACGGGGCCGCGTGCACCCGGTCATGGCCGATGTGGGCTGCCGCAACACGGTGTTTGAGGGCCGCCCGCAGGTGGCCGCCGCCCATCTGGGCGCGTGGCAGGCCGCCGGCATCCGCGACCTGCGCCTGGAATTTGTGCACGAAACGCCCGAGCAGGTGCGCGAGGTGCTGGCCGCCCACCGCGCCTTCCTGAACGGCGACTTCAGTGCGCCCGAACTGGAAG
Source organism: Deinococcus arcticus (assembly GCF_003028415.1). Classification (NCBI taxonomy): domain Bacteria; kingdom Thermotogati; phylum Deinococcota; class Deinococci; order Deinococcales; family Deinococcaceae; genus Deinococcus; species Deinococcus arcticus. Next base: position 44,179 of record NZ_PYSV01000022.1, on the reverse strand, counting down.
CGGCCCTGACCACCCTGACCGATCAGGGCGTGACGGAAGGCAGTCTATTTGTGCCCCACGACTTCGGGCTGCTGGACGCGCTGCCGGTGGTGTAAGGGCTCTGGGCCATGAGCCGTTTTTTCTGTTCCCCAGGACCCAGGCCTCAGAGCCCATAGCCTTTTCTAAAGCAACACTTAAGCCCGGTTCAGGTTCTCTGGCTCCTTTTCTGACCTGCCAGTCAGCTTGAGCGGGCTCACCGAACTGGGTCCGGCACTCATCTGCCTCCTGCGCTGCGCCCGGTACGCTGGAGCATGGTGACCCTGGTGCCCGCGGCAGTCCATCCCGTCAAGGTGGAGCGGCACGACGTGCCCGCCCTGCGCCACTACACCAACACGGGGGTGCGCCGCGTACAGACCTACGTTGAGACCCCGGCCAGCCTGTATGTCTCCCGCGCCTTCGTGGACCATCCGCGCGTGCGCCACTGGCAGGCGCACCTGCTGCCGACCCTGAATCTGGTGGTGTGCCGCTACGACTTTCATGGCGAGCGCGAACACGACTATCACCTGGATGTGGCCGACATCTGGCGGGAGGGTGAGGTTTGGGTGGTGCGCGACCTGTACCTGGACCTGCTGCTGCACAGTGGCCTGATGGCCGAGATCGTGGACACCGACGAGTTGCTGGCTGCCCGCGCCGCTGGTTTTCTGAACGAGCCGGACATGCACCGCGCCGTGGCCACGGCCCACCGCACGCTCTCGGGGCTGGCCCGGGCGCGCTACGACCTGCACGGCTGGCTGGCGGCGCAGGGAGTGCAGGTGACCTGGGCTGGCATCCCCGGCGCCCCGCACGCCCAGGTGACCGGGAGCTAAGGACGTTGCCTCTCATGGTGCGACTGTTCAGGAGAGCACCGAACAGTCTCCACGCCCGGTACAACGTCCTTTTTTCGAGACTCGCTCCGCTCGGTTGATCTAATGATCAACCGGGCAGGGACAGCGGCGCCGCAGCGCGAGTGGCGAAGTAAAGTGCCTCACACCGGGAATGGACATGTTTCTGCACTGTCCTGAACCGTTGGACTGGGGGAGGGGCGAGGCACTTAGGCCAGAGGGCGCCGGTCCGGGCGGCACCCGCCTGATCATTCTCTTGCGGTTGATTTTCAGATCACCTGGGCGAAGCGAGGAGCGAGCAAGGGGCCCTGCACCGGGACTGAGAACGCTTTGGCACTTTTCTGAACCGTTGAAATGGGAGGGGCGAGGCCCTTAGCCTCCGGTATGACAATGGCTGCGCAAGCCCGCCTGGAAGCCGCTCTGCCTGCCGTGCTGAGGCGCATTCGGGCCACGCCGGGCACCTGTGCCGCGCTGTGGTGTGGCAGCGCCGCGCGGGGAGAGGCAAACCGGCACAGCGACCTGGACCTGCACGTTCTGGTGGAGGGTGATCACCGCTGGCGGGCCAACTGGGTGGTGGATGGGGTGCCGGTGGAGGTCTTTCACAATCCGGCCAGGAAGGTCCGGGCGATGTTCGCGGCGGGGGACGCGGCCACCATCGCCATGTACGCCGAGGGGCAGGTGGTGTGGGCCCACCCAGAACTGGAGGCCCTGATCCGCGAAGCCCGCGCCCTCTTTGCCGCTGGCCCCGCGCCCCGGCCGCTGAGCGCACAGGCCCGCTTCACATTGATTGACGCCGTGGTGGACGCCCGCGCCCTGGCCGAGCAGGCTGACCCGCTGCACGCCCTTATGGCCCAGCTGTGCGTGGGCAAGGCGGTGGGCGCCCTCTTCCAGGCCCGGGGCTGGTGGGAGGTCAAGCCGCAGCGCTGGCTGACCGAGCTGGCCCAGCGGGAGCCCGGCGCTGCACAGGCGCTGCAAGCCGTGCTGACGCGCACCGACGCCCCGGGCCGGCAGGCGGCGCTGGAAGCCCTGGTGACCGGCGTAACTGGCGACCTGACGTACCGCGAGAGTGAGAGCGAGCGGCAGTCGGTGGGGGAGTGAAGAGGGTGAATATGGACTCGGCGAGCGGCTTCGCAGCGCGAGCAGGAGCAGATGCCGACTGCCGCGAGATGGAAGCGCAGACGGTGCCGTTCCGGCCGCGCGGCAATGAACGGCAGTCCGCATCAGGCGTCAGGAAACCTCAATCTTTCGACGCCTGGACTCCTTGACGCTGTTCACTTCCCTCCACCCACCGCTTCGGTCCCCCGCGCCTCGCGCTGCCAGCGGTGCAGCAGTTCCAGCGCCTGCAGGGGGGTCAGGCGGCCCAGGTCCAGGGCGCCCAGTTCGCGCAGCAGGCGGGTGTCGTCGCCCTGGGTGCTCAGGGCGGCCAGCAGCCGGGCGGCGCGCGTGGTTACCGGGCCCGGCAGGCCAGCCAGCCGCGCCACCTCTACCCCGTAGCTCTGCCGGGCGGCGCCGGGCACCACCTGGTGGTAGAAGGTGAGGCCGCCGCTGCCCGCCGCGTCCTCCTCGGCGGCCACATGCAGGTTGCGCAGACCCGGCCATTCGCCCTCCAGCCGGGTCAGCTCGAAGTAGTGGGTGGCAAACAGGGTGTGCGCGCCCGCGCCGTGCAGGTGTTCCAGCGCCGCCTGGGCAATCGCCAGTCCGTCCAGGGTGCTGGTGCCGCGCCCGATCTCGTCCAGAATCACCAGGCTGCGCGCGGTGGCGCCGTGCAGAATGGCGGCCAGTTCGCTCATCTCCACCATGAAGGTGGAGCGGCCCCCCGCCAGATCGTCGCTGGCGCCAATGCGGGTGTGAATGGCGTCGTACACCGGCAGGGCGGCCCCGTCGGCCGGCACAAACGAGCCGATCTGGTGCAGCAGCGCGCACAGGGCGGCTGTGCGCAGGTACGTGCTCTTGCCCGCCATGTTGGGGCCGGTCAGCAGCACCAGCCGCCCGCGTTCGTCCAGGGTCACGTCGTTGGGCACGAAGCGGCCACCCAGGCTGCGCTCCACCACCGGGTGCCGGGCCTGGGTCAGCCGCAGGTCGCCGCCTGTGGTTTCAGGGCGAATCCAGCCGGCTTCTGCGGCCACCTCGGCCAGCGCCGAGAGCACGTCCAGTTCGCTCAGGGCGCCCGCCGCTTCCGAGAGCGCCTCGGCGTGGGCGGCCAGACTGGCGCGCAACTCGGTGAACACCTCCAGTTCCAGGCGGCCCGCCGCCGCTTCCAGCCGGGCAATCTCGCGTTCGCGCTCGCGGAGGTCCGGGCGGGTGAAGCGGGCGCGGTCTTTCAGGGTGGCAATCTGGCGGTAATCGGCCGGCACCTTGCTCAGGTGCGGCCCCGTGACTTCCAGGTAGTACCCGAACACACCCGTAAAGCCCACCTTCAGGTTGCCAATGCCGGTGCGAATGCGCTCGCTGGCCTCCAGTTCGGCCAGCCACGCGCGGTGCCCCAGGGCCTCGGCGCGCAGGGTATCCAGCTCGGCGTGAAAGCCGTCGCGGATCAGGCCGCCCTCGCCCAGGCGCAGTGGGGGCTCGTCCACCAGCGCGGCCCGGATGCGGGTCACCACGTCGGGCAGGGCGCCCAGGCGTTCGCGAACGCCGGCCAGCAGGCCGGCCTGCCCCGAGAGGAGGGCCGCCGCTTCGGGCAGCAGGTCCAGTGTGCGGGCCAGGGCCGCCACTTCACGCGGCGCGGCGCGGCGGGTGGCCACCCGGGCGGCCAGCCGCTCCAGGTCGTGGGCGCGGTACAGCAGGGCGCGCACGCCGCCGCGCAGGTCCGGCGCGCGGGTCAGGGCTTCGACGCTGTCCAGGCGGGCGCGGATGCTCAGTTCGTCCAGCAGCGGCGCGCGCAGCCACGCCCGCAGGCGCCGCCGTCCGCCCGCCGTGCGCGTCTGGCACAGCACGTCGGTCAGGGTGCGGCCCTGGGGCGTGTGCGCCTGAAACAGTTCCAGGGCGCGCACCGCCGCGTCACTCAGGCGCATGTGGGCGCCCGGTTCAAAGCGCACCACCCGCCGCACCATGTCCAGCTGGCCCTGCTGGGTCATGCGGGCGTAGCCCAGCACCGCCCCGCAGGCGCGCACCAGCGCCGATGAACTCAGGCTGCCGGGCACCTCGCCCAGCGTCTGGGCCAGTTCCTCCCGGCTCCGCGCCTCGTCGAAGCTGGCCGGCGAGAGCATGACCGGAAAACGCTGCTGGAAGTCGGCCAGCAGGGCCGCGTTGCCCGATAGCTCGGGCGCCAGCAGCACCTCGCGGGCGCGGCAGCGCGAGAGCTCGTCGTACAGCGCCAGCCGGGTGTGAAAGGCCGCGCAGCGAAATTCCCCGGTCGAGACGTCCAGCAGGGCCAGGGCGTAGCCTTCGCCGGTGGCCACCGCCGCCAGATAATTCTCGTCGGCGCCCAGGTGCCGCTCCTCGGTCACGGTGCCTGGGGTCAGCAGCTGCGTGACCTTGCGTTCCATAAGCCCGGAACCCGGTTCTTCAAACTGGTCGGCCACCGCCACGCACACGCCCGCCGAGAGCAGCCGCTCCACATGGCTGTCCAGCGCCCGCAGCGGAATGCCGGCCATGGGGGTGGAAAAGTCCTTGCTGCTCTTGTGGGTCAGGGCGAGGCCCAGCAGCCGGGCGGCGCGCTCGGCGTCTTCACCGAAGGTCTCGTAGAAGTCCCCCACCTGAAACAGCAGCAGCGCGTGGGGCAGGCCCTCGGCCACCTCGTCGCGCATGCGCACGTACTGCTCCAGCATGGGTGGCAGCGCCCCCGAGCCGGTTCCCTTGAGGACGTTCTGTGCCCGCATCCGGGGCAGCATAGCGCCGGCCCGGGGCTGCGAAAGGACTCTGGCGACGATTGTCCGGGCCCAGTCCCGGGCCGGTCACGCGCCCTCTGGCACGCTGGGCGCCTCAGCCCCCGGCTGGGAGAGAGGCCCCCCATGAACTTCAGCCTCGCCAATGGTCAGCAGCTGACAGTGCCAGTGGGCCGTGTGGAGGAATGTCTGGCCACCAGTCTGGTGTGCGCCGGGCCATGTGTGGTGCTGCCGGCTGGCACGCTGCCGCTAAGGAAGTCGCTGCCAGGCCCCCGATCAACCGAGCGGGCGGGGACAGCGGCGCCGCCCGGCAGAGCCAGCAGGGCGGCGCACTCAATCTCAGGCTGTTCGCTACTCATCGCAGCCCAGGGCGCGCAGCAACTCCAGTTCAGTAATGGCCCGGGGCCGGGGCGCGGGAACAGGGCGGGGAAGACGACGGGCGAACAGACGGCGCAGCAGTGCAGTCATGACCAAACTCTCCTGAAACTGATGTAAGCCTGATTGTATCTAAAGGGTTCTTTATAAAAATGTGAATTGACCTGCGGTCTGCCCTGGTTGGCCCGCGTGCGGCTGTACCCCGTCCCGCCCTTCAGGGCCAAGCGGCCCGCACCCCCTACCATGCCGGGTATGGCGTACGACCCGCGCATGAACTATGACCCCACCCGGAAACTCACCGACGGCGACGTGATGGACCTGAAGCCCGAGGGCTGGTACGGGGACGCCGGCAAGCTGTTTCGTGACTTCACCTTTCCGGATTTCAGGACCGGCATGGCCTTTGCTGTGCGCGTAGCCGAGCAGGCCGAGGCGCGGGGGCACCACCCGGATATTCACGTTCACTATCACAATGTGCGCGTCAACTTCTTTACCTACGACGCAGGCGGCGTGACCCGGCAGGACATTGACGCGGCGTATGCCGTCAACGGGCTGGCGCAGGAAGAGGCTTGAAACTCCGCATTCCAGATGCCGACGTGCTCTGGGAGAGCCTGCCGGATACCCGGCGCCACGAGCGCTTCCTGACTGTGGGCCCCGAGGACCTGGACGACCTGAACCACGTGAACAACACCGTCTATCTGACCTGGTGCGAAACCGTGGCGCGCGACCACGCCAGCCGCCTGGGCATGGGCACGCAGGCCCTGACCGAGCTGGGGGCGGTGCCGGTGGCGCGCCAGCACGTCATCGAGTACCACCGCCCCGCGCGGCTGGGCGACCGCGTGCGGGTGCGCACGGCCCTGACCCTGCACGCCGGGGTGCGCAGCGTGCGCGCCTACGCCCTGGACCGCCTGAACCCCGGCGACCCGCCCGAAGGCGTGCGTCTGGCCGAATGTCAGACCGAATGGGTGTGGGTGGACCCGCACAGTGGGCGGCCCAAGCGCGCGCCGGGCGTGGTGGGCCAGACCTTCGGCTTTGAACCGCCCGCTCCGCGCCCACCCGCCTGAGCCGCGCTCTGGCCTGCACCCCTTGCACTTGACGCAGCGTCAACGTTTAGCGTGACGGGCGGAGGTGCAGGGTGTTTTCCATTGGCATGTTTGCACGAATGGCGCAGGTCACCACGCGGCAGTTGCGCTTTTACGACGCGCTGGGCCTGCTGGTGCCGGACGAGGTGGGCCCCGGGGGGCGGCGCACGTACCGCGCGGCGCAGCTTCCGCAACTGCAGCGCATTCTGGCCCTGAAGGACCTGGGGTTTTCCCTGGACCAGATTCGCGCGCTGCTGCGTGACAGCGTGAGCCCAGAGGAACTGCGCGGCATGTTGCGCCTCAAACAGGCCGAAAGCCAGCAGCGCCTGCAGGCCGAGGCCCAGCGCTGGCGGCGCATTCAGACCCGGCTGGACTACCTGAGCGTGGCCGGGCACGATGACCGGGCGGTGGTGCTCAAATCGGTGCCGGCCGCGCGCTGGGTGCACACGCGCGCGCGGGTCACGGGCCCTGCGCAGGCCGGAGCCCTGTTTGGGCGCGTCACGGCGGCGCTGGGCGGCGCGCCATTTGCCCCGGACAGCCTGTTCGTGGGGGTCATTCACGACCCGGAAGCGTGGAGCGGCGAACTGGAGGTCCAGGCCGGGCGCCTGCTGCCCGAAGGGGGCCACTGGTCTGCCGCTGCCCCCGGCTTTGCGGTGGCCGAACTGCCCGCCCACGACACCGTGGCGGCCGTCATTCACGCGGGGCCGGTGGAACAACTGCCCGTGGCCTACCACGCGCTGGCGCAGTGGCTGGCGCGCGGCGGCGCCGGGCCGGCCGGGCCCGCGCGCGAGGTGCTGCTGTGCCCGCCGCAGGGCCCGGCCGGCGAGGGCGCCGTGACCGAGGTGCAACTGCCGCTGCGGCTGGTGGCCGGGGGCCCGGCATGACGCCGCCCCGCACCGCCCTGATCTCGGGTGCGGGCATTGCGGGGCCGGCCGTGGCCTACTGGCTGCGCCGGGCCGGTTTTGCGCCCACCCTGGTGGAGCGGGCGCCGGCTCTCCGGCACGGGGGTCACCTGATTGACTTCTGGGGGGTGGGCTATGACGTGGCCGGGCGCATGGGCCTGCGCGGCGCCCTGCATGAAGACGGCTACGCCGTGCGGGGCATCCGCTTCATAGACCGCTGGGGGCAGGCGGCGGCCACCCTGCCGGCCGAGGCGCTGCTGCCGGGCCACCACCGCCGCTATGTGAACCTGCGCCGGGGCGACCTGGCCCGGCGGCTGTGGGCCCTGGTCGAGCCGGAGGTGGAGGCCGTGTTTGGGGACAGCGTCACGGCCCTGACGCCGCAGGGCAAGCGGGTGGGGGTCACGTTCGAGCACGCCCCGCCGCGCGAAGTTGATCTGGTGATCGGTGCCGATGGCCTGCACTCCCGGGTCCGGGCCCTGGCGCTCGGCGCTGAACGAGACACGGTGACCTCCCTGGGCTACTGGACGGCCGCCTTCACCGCGTCCGATGCGCACGCGGGTGAGCCGGGCACGTACATCAGCTTCACTGCGCCGGGGCGGCAGGTGGCGCGCTTTGCCCTGCGTGGGGGCCACAGCGCCTATTTTCTGCTCTGGGCACAGCCAGGGCGGCCCACGCCGGGGCTGGACGGCGCCGCCCAGCGCCGCGTGCTGGAGCGGGTGTTCGCCCACAGCGGCGTGCTGGGTGACCGGATGCTCACGGCGTTGCCCCGCGCCCAGGACCTGTATCTGGATGTGGTGGCGCAGGTGCGCCTGCCCCACTGGTCCGCCGGGCGGGTGGCCCTGGTGGGCGACGCGGCGTATGCGCCCTCCTTGCTGTCTGGGCAGGGCTCGGCGCTGGCGCTGGCCGGGGCCTACCTGCTGGCCCACGAACTGGCGCGCACGCCGGACGTACCCGAGGCCGCGTTTGCCCGGTACCAGGCGGCCTTCGGGCCTTTCGTGGCTGCCAAGCAGCGATCTGCGGCCCGCTACGGCCCCTGGTTTGCGCCCCGGACCGAGCTGGGGGTGCAGCTGCGGAACGTTGCCCTGCGGCTGATGGCCGCGCCGGGGGTGGCGCGCTGGGTCGCGGGGCGCGCCTTCCATGACCGCTTCACGCTGCCCGATCAGGTGCCTGCACCGCTCAGCTGATCCGGCACGCTCCCCGCCGGCAGCAGCACCGCGCGGGCGGGGGCGCCGTCGGTGTCGGTCAGGGGCAGGGGCAGGCACACGAGGTCGTACTCGCCGTCCGGCACGCCGCTCAGGTTCAGGCCCTCCAGAAGAAAGACCCCGGCGGCGCGGCAGGCGTGGTGGGCGTCCAGCGTCTTGCTGGTCAGCGGGTCCACGCTGGGGGCGTCGGTGCCCAGCAGGCGCACGCCGCGCCGGGCGGCGTCCTGCACGAAAGCGGGCGCCAGGGCCGCGAACGCCTCGGGGAACACGGCCCAGACGGCGGGCTGCCCGCTGCGCAGCAGCAACCGGGGTGGCAGGTGCGCCGGCAGCCCGTTCAGCGCGCTCGCCTCCACCAGCGGGCCAGCCACCGTCAGCACGCGGCAGCGGCCGATATACACCGTCAGGGGCACCTCACCCAGGCGCTCGCCCGCGTCGTCGTAGTGCCACGGCGCGTCCACATGGGTGCCGGTGTGGGTGCTGGTGTGCAGCACGCCCGTGTTCACGCTGTCGCCGCCGGCAATGCGCGCCCCGGGGTCCACGCGAAAGGGCGCGTCGCCGGGCCAGTTGGGGTGGCCGGGGCTCAGGCGGCGGGTGATGTCGTGGGGGAAGGTCAGCATGGCGCTGAGCATATCCAGGCCGCGCCCGTGGCCGCGCCTCTTGTGGCGCCGCCCACAAATCGCAGACAATGCCGGTATGACCCTGCGGACACTGGGGGGCCTGTCCGTGGAAGGTGTGACCTTCCGGCGGGAAAAGGTGCTGCTGCTGCTGGCCTATCTGTGCCTGGAAGGCCCGCAGCCCCGGCGGCGGCTGGCCGAACTGTTCTGGCCGGAAGCCGCCAACCCCATGAATTCGCTGGCCCAGCATCTGGTGCATCTGCGTGGGCTGCCCGGCGCCCTGGCCGAGGACGGCCCGCGCGTGGCGGCCGGGATGCCCTGCGACGCCGCCCTGCTGCGCGAGGCCGCCCGCCGGGGCCGTGCGGGCGAGGCGGCGGCCCTGTACGCCGGGGCCTTTCTGGACGGCCTGGGCATTCCCCTGGGCCATGATCTGGAAGAGTGGGTGTACGACACCCGCGAGGCCCTGGCCCTGGAAGCGCGCGCCGCCCTGCTGACCCTGGCCGGCCAGGCGGCGGCCCGGGGCGACCGCGCGGGGGCCGGAGACGGCGCCGCCCGCGCCCTGGGCCTGCCCGGCGCCCCACCCCCCGATGAACTGGACCTGCCCCGGCTGCACCACTACCTGACTCTGGCCGGTCATCCGCTGGCCACCCAGGTGGAGCGCGACGCCCGCACCCTGGGGCTGGACCTGGACGCCGCGCCGCAGCTGGACGCCGCGCCCTTTGTGGGCCGTGAAGCTGAACTGGCGGCATTGGGCGCCCTGGCCCCGGGGCAGCTGGCCTGGATCAGCGGGCACGCGGGCATGGGCAAGACGGCCCTGCTGGAAGCTCTGGCCCGCACGGGTGGCTGGACGGTGTTGCCGGGGCGCTCGGACCTGCCCTACAGCACGCTGGCGCCGCTGTGCTCGGCGCCCCCGACCAGTGCGCACGCCGCCCTGGCCCCGCTGCGCGACCCTCACCTGAAAGTAGCAGTGGACGGCTGGGAACAGGTGGACGAGGCCACGCGCGCCGTGCTGGCCCAGGCGGCCCGCACCCGCCCCGGCGCCGTGATCGTGGTCACGGGCCGCGCCCACCCGCCCTTTGATGTGGACGGGCACCTGTACCTGGGCCCCCTGACCGAAGGCGAACTGAGTGACGCGGCCCTGCACGGCCAGACCGACGGCCACCCCGTGCTGGTGGGCGCGGCCCTGCGCGGACAACCGCTGGACCTGCGTCTTGGGGCCCGCGTGCGCGCCTACCCTTCCGCCACCCGTGACGCCTTCCTGCTGCTGGCGCTGCAGGACCAGCCCAACCTGCGCGCCACCCGCGCCGCCCTGGGCCAGACCGCCGACGACTTTGCCCGCACCCTGTCCTTCCTGACCACCGAGGGCCTGACGAACGAGGCCGGGCGCGTGTACGCCGCCGCGGCCACCCGCGAGCACCTGCACCAGATTCATGTGCACGCCGCGCTGCTGCACCTGAAACTGGCCCGCGCCCTGCCCGAGGCCGACGCGTGGCCCCACTACGAACAGGCGCGCGACCTGTGGGAAGACCACGATGAAGTGCGCGCCGCCCGCGCCGCCTGCCTGCGGGCCCAGACGCTGCTGAGGCGCGGGTATCCCGGCCCGGCCGCCGCCCTGCTGGATACGCTGCGGGACGTGCCTTCGCTGGCCGTGCCGCACGCCTGGGCCCTGATTGGCGTGGGGCGCTACAACGACGCGTATGCCCGCCTTGAGGCCTTACCCGAACAGACCCAAACCCGCCCGGATGTGCTGGCTGTCCGCGCCACCACGTTGGTGCGCCTGGGGCGGGTGGAGGAGGCGGTGGCGCTGGCCGATCAGATTAGGGGCAGTGGCCCGGAAGCGGCCCATGCGGCGAGCGTGAAGGCGCATGCGGCCAGGATTCGGGAGCAGTGGGAAGCGGCGAGACGTCACAGCCAGATCGCAGCCGATCTCTGGCAGCTTCAAGGAGACGAGGAACGGGAACTGACGGAGCTGGTGATGGTGGCCTGCGCGCGTGTTCGGTTGGGTGCCCAGCCTCAAACAGCTTTCGATGATGTCCTTCGGGCGACGCGTGATCTCCCCAGCGTGCATGGCTTGGCGTTAGTCAACTTCGCCCAGATGCTATTAGACACCGGGCAGCCAGATCGGGCGGACGACGTGATGAGCGAGGCAGTAGAGATCTTGACGCTCTCTGGCGATCAGATTGGCCTCGCTTCGGCACTGGGCAACTTGGGAGTCCGGCGGCACTTACAAGGCCGTTTAGAAGACGCAGCAAGGCTCTACCGGCAGGCACTGCATTACATGAGAGGTACAGGCAACATTCGTCATCTGGGTCAGCTCATAAGCAACCTCAGTGAATTGGAGGGCGACCTCAGCGCCTTTGAGGACTCACTTCACATGCTGGAACAGGCAGGTCATCACGAGCTTGTGGCGCAGATCAGGCGCAATGCCCATATAGCAGCCCAGAGCGCGGGGCAGCCGTTGCAGTCTTGACGTCCTGGCGGCTGTTCATGCCGCGATCATGCCCGCCCTGGCACCCTGGGCGCAGGAGGACAAACATGGCAAAAAGACGCGGGTGGATGCGGGCAGGAGTGATTGCTGGGCTGATCGGACTATGGAGTGGAGGCTGGGCCGGGGCTCAGAACCAGGCAGCGGTGGCTGGCGGCGCTCGCCTGTACCCGGTGGCCGCTGCGCCCGGCGACACGGCCTGGGTCATTGGCGGCAGCATTCTGGGGGAGCGCGGCACCCTGTGGGTAGGCGGGCAAGCCACCTCTTTTATGCGTGACCCGGCTTCGGGCTGGCTGGCCTTCCAGGTGCCGAAAACGGCGGCGGGCGGGCCGCAGTTTGTGAGCGCGCAGGGGCTGGGCCAGCGCAGTGCCCTGGTGCTGAACGTGCTGCCCGCTGAAGCTGCCGCGCAGAACGTGGTGGCATACATTCCGCCGAGTACGCTGAAAACTGTGCAGCAGGAGTACGCCGAACGCCTGCGGCGACTGTCCAGCAACTGTCAGAAAACCTGCCCACAGCAGGTTCGCGCCGTCGTTGACCGGCTGGCGGCGCTGGGCGTGCCCAGTTTCACCCCGTTGACTTCCGCAGTGACGGGGCAGCAGGTCGCGTCCGGCCCCCTGACGGTGTCGCCGTCCACCGCTGTCCTGAGCCCTCAGGTGCTTCAGAACCTTGACCTGCAACGACTGGTGCCGTCTGCAGTGCCAGCCCGGTCCGCTTCCTCGTTCTGCACCTCACTGGCCGGAATTTTTCCGACGGCTGGGCTGCCTACCGGTCAGGTGCTGACAGTGCTGGGCCTGCTATTCGGGCCAGACATACAGGTGGACCCGACGACCTTTGGCCACCCTGCACAGACTGATGCCCCCTATAAAAACGGCCAACCCACCGCCCTGCTCAATAAGTTCATCGGCCTGAAAGGTGGAAACGGCAAGGGCGTCACGGTCCATGTCCTCGACACCGCCACCAGTGCCACGGACGATTACGTCTTCCGAAATCCAGATCCCACTCGACCGGCGCTGTACTACACCACATCCATTGACGGCCGCCCCCTTCACGGTCAGGCTGTCGGACAGGTCGTGCGCGCAGTGGCCCCGAATGCTGCCCTCAGCTACAAGCAGGTCTGCGACAGGGAGGGCAATTGCGCCACCCTCAAAGTTGCCCAGGCCCTGTGCGCCGTGGCAGCCGAGGCCCGGCGCGGCGGGCGGCATGTGGTGAACCTCAGCGCGGGGGGACCGTACCCTACCGTTGGTGTGCAACTGGCCCTGCGGGAAGTGGCGGCGGCCGGCGTGCCCACGGCCGCTTCGTATGGCAACCGGGAAGACTGCGCGGGCCTCAGCAAGGGCGACCGCTGCTGGCACTTCCCCGCCGACTGGACCAGGGACTTTGAATTTGGCCCTGGCATTGCCCTGGGCCGCACCACCCTGCGCCAGACCATGCTGTTCAGTGTGGCCGGCTGGGATATTGCCACCGGACAGCTGGCCAACTACAACCGGGGGGTGGGTACGCCGGGCGTGGTGAATCTGCCCCCCAGCGTGCAGGCCCCGGGCGAGTTCTGGCTGGGCGGCTGGCCCTACTTTGGCACCAGCTTTGCCGCGCCGGTGGTCAGCGGCGTGCTGGCCAACTGGATGGCCTGCCGGCCGGGGGTGCCGCTGCTGCCGCTGATCACGGCCCCAGGGCAAGCCCCGCTGCCTGCGGCCACCGTGAATTCCTGCTAAGCGCCGATTCTTTCGAGGGGCCGTCAGGAGCGTTCTGGCGGTCCTGTCCTCATTCTGGCTTGACGCCCCCACCGGGCGGATCACTACAATGTTCTATGAAACTTCTCACGTTCGGGGGCCTCTCGGTACAGGGGGCTGTTTACCGCCGCGAGAAACCGCTGCTGCTGCTGGCCTACCTGTGCCTGGAAGGCCCGCAGCCCCGGCGGCGGCTGGCCAGCCTCTTCTGGCCGGAAGCCGCCAACCCCATGAATTCGCTGGCCCAGAACCTCATTCGCCTGCGGCCCCTGGCCGGGGTGATCCGTGAAGAGGGAGCCCGGGTGGCCGCCGATCTGGAGGCCGACGCCCAGATGTTCCGTGCCCACGCCCGCGCCGGACGCTGGGAAGAGGCGCTGGCCCTGTACACCGGCGCGTTCCTGGGCGAACTGGGGGTGGCCCTGAACCCGGACCTGGAAGAGTGGATCCTGGACACCCGCGAGGCCCTGGGTGCCGAGGCCCGCGCCGCGCATCTGAGCTGGGCCGAACACTGCGTGGCCCTGGGCCAGGGCGCCCAGGCCACCGAACACGCCGAGCAGGCCCACCAGACCCCCGGCGCGCCCCCCTGCGCCCCGGAAGACCTGCCCCGGCTGTGGGCCTGCGTGGGGGACCCGGCCCATCCCCTGGGCGTGCGCCTGCGCCGCGAGGCCGACGAACTGGGCTTGGCCCTGCAGCCTCTGGCCACACGGCCCGCGCCCCCGGTGCTGCTGGGGCGCGCCGCCGAACTGGCCGCCCTGAACGCGCTGGCCCCCGGCGAACTGGCGTGGCTGAGCGGGCCGCCCGGCATGGGCAAAACAGCGCTGCTGCAGGCGCTGGCGTCGCGGGGCTGGCGGGTGCTGCCCGCACGCGCCGGGCTGCCGCTGGCCACCCTGGACCCCCTCAGCCCCCGGCCCCTGGGCAGCGTGGCAGAGGCCCTGAACCTGCTGCGCGACCCCCGGCTGAAGGTGGCCATTGACGACTGGGAGGACACCGACGACGCCACCCGCGCAGCGCTGACCCTGGCCGCCCGGCAGCGACCCGGCGCGGCCCTGATTGTGGCGGCGCGCCAGCCCCCGGCAGTGCTCACGCCGCATCACGTGCCCCTGTACCCCCTGAGCGCGGCCGAGCTGCAGGGCCAGCCCGGTGCCCACGTGGCCACGGGGGGGCACCCGGCACTGCTGCAGGCGTTCCTGCGCGGCCAGCCCCCGGAGCGCACCCTGGACGCCCGCCTGACCCTGCTGGGCCCGGATGCCCGGCGCCTCTTTCTGGCCCTGGCGGCGCAGGGCACGCCCGACCTGAAGGCCACCCGCGCCGCCCTGGCCCTGGGCGCAGCGGCGCTGGCCCAGACCCTGGACCTGCTGGTGCGCGAGGGACTGGCCGCGCCCGACGGAACGCTGCGCGCCAGCTCTCCGGCGCGGCAGCTGCTGGCCACGGCCCCGCTGGACACGGCCCTGGTTCACCTGCGGCTGGCGCGGGCCAGCGCCGTGCAGAGCGCGTGGCCCCACTGGCAGCAGGCACGCGAACTGTGGGAGGAAAGCGATCAGGCGGCCTGTGCCCAGGCGGCCCACTGGTATGCCAGCCAGGAACTGGGGCGGGGCTACCCGGGGCGGGCGGCCCAGACGCTGGAAGCGGCGCCCCAAACCCCCGAGGTGCGGCTGCTGCGGGGCTGGGCGCTGGTCCGGTCAGGGCAGGTGAACGATGCCTGGACGCAGATTCAGTCCCTGTGTGCTGGGCAGGCCGAGCATCTGGCCTTGTCGGCGGTGGTGCTTGAACGCCTGGGCCGCTGGGATGAAGCGGCGCGCTGTGCCCAGGCGGTGGGGCCGGAAACAGGCCCGGCGGCGGGCTATGCCCACTACATTCTGGGCAGCATTGACCTGCGCTCCAGCCGGCCAGCAGAAGCCGAGCAGCACTTGCGCCGGGCTGTGGCCCTGGGCACCCTTTGTGGTGATCAAGGGCTGTGGGCGCGCGCTGGTAGCCTTCTGGCCTTGCTGCGCACCCGGCACGAGCCGCCCCAGCAGGCATTTGCCGAACTTCTCTCTCATCCGGGCCTGAATCCGCTGGACCGCGCGGGCATTCTGGTGAACTACGCCACCTGTCTGGGTGAGTCTACAGACTGGCCAGAGGCCGACGCAGTCTTCGCCCAGGCGGAAGTCTGTTTCTGCGAGGTGGGCAGCCTGGATGGCCAGGCGCACACCGTCAATGCCCAGGCGGTCATGTTGCATCGCCGGGGTGCCCTGGCCGAGGCGGAACCCCTGTACCGGCGCGCGCTGGCTCTGGTCAGCGGCAGCGGTCATGTCCAACTCTTCGCCAATATTGCTAGCAATCTCGCGGAACTGGCTGGGCAGGTGCAGGACCACGCGGCTATCCTGTCGCTCTTGTCAGATTACGGTCTGCACGAGCAGGTGCAGCGCATTCGGAGCAACGTGCTGGCCCAGTCTTAACGGGGCCTGTCACGCTGCGGTCACGGCAGCGGTCCTAGGGTGCGTACCGGAGGATATATGAGGAGATTGGCACTGCTGCTGGTGTTGGTCGGCTGGACGGGGGCTCAGGCTCAGGTGGGGCGGAAGGCGTCGCCCCGTGCGGCGTTCGTGGGTCAGCAGATCACGGTCAGTTGGCCTGATCTCGCTGCGCAGGCGGCGCCCCGTCTGTGGGTGGGGGGTGCGCGATCAGAGGAGCCTTGTACCTGGGAGCCCTCGTCCCGCCTCTGGCGGTGCACTGTTCCGGCTGGTGCCCAGCCGGGGCCGCAGCGGGTCTCCTTGGGGCCAAACGTTACGGGCGAGGACCCGCAACTCACCGTGCTGCCGCAGAAGGCATCGGTCATCCTGAGTGCAGGCGGCGTGGTGCTGGGCGCCCAGAGCTTGCCGACAGGGAGACTCCCCCTGGCCGCCGTGTCCGCGCTGCCCCAGTCCACCCCTGTGCTGGTGAAGGCTTTTCCCACGGGGGGTGGCGTGCCACCTGGGCTTAGCTCTGCCCAGTGGAGGAACACCCGGGATTACATCCGCCGCCAGGGTCTCGTGCTGACCCCCAGCGATATTCAAAACGGTCTGCTCAGACCTGGGCTTCTGAACCCAGCGCAACTGCAGGGCCTCCGGGACAAGCAGGGTGGGGCCGCAAGGCCGCTGATTGTGCCGTTCAATCTGCCGCAGAAAAATCTAGTGTTGCTAGATCCTTTGCCTCTGGGTCGCCTGCCTGGCATATTCGACTTTAAGCAGGCCCGAGCAGCGTTTGGGGATCTGCCGCCCGAGCAGCTGCAGCGGGGCCTGCAACTGCTGCGTGAACTGCCTGTGCGGCAATACGGGATTGATCAGGTGCCCAGCGAGGACGGAGGCGTTTGTGCGGATGGCGGCCTGCTGACATCCCTGGCCCACGTGCAGCGCCAGCTGGGCGGCGCCGTGGCTAGGGCCCTCCTGGAGCAGACCATCGGCTTTGATCCCAACACTGATCCCTGGGTGGCGGCCACCGGCACCGTGACCATCGGGGCTTCCGGGGTACAGGCACTGGGCGCCGTGTCCTCGCCGCAAGCCGAAGTGGACGCGGTTGTGCTGGACACCTGGGATTTTGGCAAAGCCGATAGTTATAAGACTCCTGTGGGTGCCGGCCACGGACAGGTGATTGCGCGCATTATCAAGGCGCGTGCAGGGATGAAAGATGGCAGCGCGAGTACGGAAGGCTTGCGGGCCTTCAGTGTCTGCGCCAACGAACAAGAATGTCAGTCTGGAACGACCATACGGGTCATTGCGCAGCTATGTCAGGCCATCGCGCAGCATCAGCAGCGTCAGCAGCCTGGGGGGCTACCAAAGTTGACGGTGGTCAATCTCAGCTTCTCGCAGCCAGTCTCGAGCCCACTGCTTCAGAAGGTCATCGCCCTGGCTCTGAGAAACGGCATGTTTGTCCTGGCTTCTCACGGGAATTCCACCGCCTGCAAGGACCATCGCTCCGGCGATCAGTGCAATGCCTACCCGGCTGATTTCCAGTTTAGTGCAGACCTTGAGGGACGTTTCTGGCGCGTCAGTGCACAGCTCAATGCGGGTCAGCCGGGCCGGGCCGCAGAAATCAGCCGGGCCGCCTTCATGCAGCGGCCGGACTATAACCAGAGTGACTTCCATAAGCGGGTGAATGTGCCTGTGCCGCCGGATCTATTTGCCCCCTACAGCTTCTGGTTCCGGCAACCTGACAGGCCTGCCCCCAGCGGCCACGTGCCCAATCGCCCTGCGCCGTTCACCGGCACCTCGTTTGCAACGGCCTACGCGTCTGGAACGCTGAGTTGGTGGCTGACCCGCTGTGGACGCCCACCACAGAATGCGGTTCTGCAAGCGCTGATTCATAGTCAGCTTGCGCCGAAGTGCTGACCTGATACGGACTGCCGTCCATTTCCGTCACATCCGGGAAAGAGCCGGATGTTCCTCCAATGCCCGGAACTCCGTATTTTTCCTTCTCCCTCTGGTCGGAAAAGTTCCGCAACGTGTTCCGGAACTTTTCGGAACCCGTATGAAGGGGCAAGCACCAAAAAAGTAGAGCGGCCCTCCACTGGGGGCCGCCCTCTTTTCCTGCTCGTTTACACGCTGATTTCGGCGAACCGCGCGTTTTCCTGAATGAAGGTCTTGCGCGGGGCGACTTCCGAGCCCATCAGGTTCTCGAAGACCTCGTTGGCCACGATCAGGTCTTCAATGCCCACGCGCTTGAGCGCCCGGGTTTCGGGGTTCATGGTGGTGTCCCACAGCTGGTCGGCGTTCATCTCGCCCAGGCCCTTGAAGCGCTGGATGTCGTACTTCTTGCCTTCCTTGTTGGCGCGGGCCACGTGCTCCTTGAGTTCCTCGTTGGTGTAGAGGTACGTGCCCTTCTTCTCGCGGCCCACCATGATGCGGTACAGCGGCGGCTGGGCAATGTACAGGTAGCCGGCTTCCACGATAGGGCGCATGTAGCGGTAGAAAAAGGTCAGCAGCAGCGTGGCGATGTGCCCACCGTCCATGTCCGCGTCGGTCATGATGATGATCTTGTGGTAGCGCAGGTTTGACAGATCGAAGTGCATGCGGTCGCCCGTGCCTTCCACCCCGGCCCCAATCGCCCCGATCAACGCGCGGATTTCGGCATTTTTCAGGATCTTGTTCAGCTCGGCCTTTTCCACATTCAGAATCTTGCCGCGCAGGGGCAGGATGGCCTGGAAGCGGCGCTCACGCCCGCCCTTGGCCGAGCCACCGGCCGAGATGCCTTCCACGATAAACAGCTCGGATTCACTGGGGTCCTGCGAGGAGCAGTCGGCCAGTTTGCCGGGCAGGTCGTCGTTTTCCAGGGGGTTGCTGCGGCGCACGATGTCGCGGGCCTTACGGGCAGCCTCGCGGGCGCGGGCGGCCTCGGCGGCCTTTTCCACGATGGTCTTGCCGACCCTGGGGTTTTCCTCCAGGAACTCGGCAAACTTCTCGCCCACAATCGCGTTCACGGCGGTCTGTGCCTCGCTGTTGAGCAGCTTGACCTTGGCCTGCGACTCGAACTGCGGGTCCTGCACTTCCACGCTGACCACGCAGTAGATGCCTTCGAGCAGGTCGTCGCCGCTGGGCACCGGGTTGCCGCTCTTGATCAGGTTCTTGTCCTTGGCGTACTTGTTCAGGATGCGGGTGTACGCGGTTTTGAACCCGGTCAGCGGCGTGCCGCCGTCGCGGGTGCGGATCATGTTCGCGTAGGTCAGGATGTTGTCGCTGGCATACGTGTTGGCGTGGATAAACGCCACTTTCACGTTCACCTCGCTGTGCGTGCCCACCATCACGATGGGCTGGTCGTACAGCAGCTTGGTGTCGTCGGTCACCAGGGCGCGGGCAAAGTTGGCAATGCCGCCCTGCTCAAAGAAGGTCTCTTCCTTGATCTGCCCGGCGTGCAGTTCCTTGCGCTCGTCGCGGATCACGATTTTCAGGCCGGTCAGGTAGGCCAGTTCGCGCAGACGGTTGCGAATGCGGTCGTAGTTGAACTGGTTGTCGAACTCCTTGAAGATCGTGGGGTCCGGGTGAAAGGTCACGCTGGTGGCCCAGGTGACCGTGTCGGGGGTCTCGCTGTCCACCGTCAGGGGCTTGACCAGCAGGCCCTTTTCAAAGCGCACGTTGTGCAGCTTGCCGTGTTTGTTGACCGTTACATCCAGGTAGGTGGACAGGGCGTTCACCACCGTGCTGCCCACGCCGTGCAGGCCGCCCGACACCTTGTAGGCGCCCTGGCCGAACTTGCCCCCGGCGTGCAGCTCCGAGAAGATCACTTCAATGGCAGGGCGGCCCTTGGACGCCATGATGTCCACCGGAATGCCGCGCCCGTTGTCGGTGACAGTGGCGCTGCCGTTCTCGTGCATGATCACGTGGATCTCGGTGGCGTAGCCCGCCAGCCCCTCGTCAATGCCGTTGTCAATAATCTCGGTCAGCAGCTGGTGATAGCCGTCCACGCCCGTGCCGCCCTGCACGTACATGCCGGGCCGCTTGCGCACGGCGTCCATACCTTCAAGCACAGAGATGTCGGCGGCGGTGTATTCGGCGCGGGCGCGGGTGCTGCCCTGCTCGGTGTCGGTGCTGGGATCGTCAATCTTCGTCATGTCACTCCTGGGGCGCGGCACCCCGAAGAGGGCCAGCGCTGGATGGGGGAGAGGAGGGATGGGGCGCGTCTGCATGCGCCTTCCGGTTCTGTTCAGTATACTATCAGAGTTGAAATGGGTCAAATATTTTACGTTCATAACGTAATATTGGGCCAGGGCTTGAGTAGAGCAGAAGAGCGTTGCAGCGCGGCTTCTGTCCTGCTCTGGGTGAAGGGCAAGGTGTGACGTTACAGGAACGGACGGTGGCGCAGGAAGGCGCGGGCTTCGCGCTCGCCCTCCTGGTCCCAGTCGGGCCGCCGGGCAAAGACCCGGTCGCGCCCGCTGCCGCGCACCGCACCCACCTGGGCCGCCGCCTGGGCAATGGCGTGCAGGGCCTGCCATTCCTGCCCGGTCAGGGTGTCGGCGTTGGGGGTGAAACGTCTGGAGGGTTTGCCGGGCATCTGGCCCGGCACGTCCTCGCCCGGACGGGTGCACGGCATGGCCCGCAACATCGTGGGCAGCTTGTACAGCGCATACACCCGGTGGTAGTCCACCAGCAACTCGCCCAGGTCTGCCACCACGTTGCGCCACACGAAGGCGTTCAGGGCCTCCTGGCCCCAGGGCTGGCCGGGCGTGCCAAAGCGCTTGCCCAGGATCTGCGCCGCCTCCCGTCCCTTCCCCAGCAGCGTGTGAATCTGGCCCGGGGTCATGCCCAGATTCAGGCCCCCCAGCCCCGGCCCCAGCGTGATACAGGCGGTCTGCTCGGCGGAGCCCGGCAGGCTCAGCAGACTCTGATCGAACCACAGCCGCGCGGTGTCCAGCAGGGCGCCGGCAAACTGCCCCGGCGTCTGAATATGGGTGTTGTACGGCTGCCAGCGCCCTTCCTCGCCGGCCAGAAACACCGGCTGGTCCCTGGCGCGGTACTGCAGGTTCAGGGCCAGCAGGGGCCGCCGGGGCACCGGCTCGTCAAACAGCATCAGGGGAAAGTTGCTGGTCAGGCCGCCGTCGCTGAACAGCACGGAAAAAACACGCAGGCGGGTGGCCTGCACCTGCGCAGGCTGGCCGCCCTTGGCCGCGCGCCAAGTCCAGACCTCGCCGGGCCGCAGGGCAGCGGCCGGCCAGGGCCGCTCGTGGCGAATGAAATGCAGCGGCAGGGCGCTGAACAGCAGCGGAAAACTCATGCTCAGGCGGGCGGCCACCAGCACGGGCAGCTTCTCTTCCGGGGGCAGGCGGTAATAGGCGAGGCCGGGTGTGGCCCGGGGGGTGGCGCCGGGTTTTGCGGCTTCTGGCACGCCAAAGGCGCGCTCACTGCCCGCCACCAGGGCCGACAGCACCTCGGGGGGAAAGTAGCGGGCCCACTCTTCAGGGCGGAAATACAGGTTTCTGGCGTCGCGCACGTTCTGGGCCAGGGGCAGCACGTAGGGCCGCTGGCGCGACAGGCACGAGGTCACCAGCTTCAGTTCGATGCCCTGGGCACGCAGGTGCCCGAAGGTCAGCACCTCGCCCTGCCCGGACAGGCGCTGCAGGTGGCGGTGCAGCCACGGAGTCAGGCGACTGGCCTCGCCCCGCCCGTAGCCGGTGGCCAGCCCGAAAGTGTTGGCGCTCAGGGTGGCCTGTGCCTGGGCCAGCAGGGCGCGGCTGTCGGTGTTCAGGGTGCGGCCCAGTTCGCGCGCAGCCCGTATCCAGCCGGCGGCCCAGCGCCACAGCCCCAGGCCCATCACCACCAGGGCCAGCACCAGGGCGCCCAGACTGGCGGCCCAGGCCGGGCACCAGCGCGAGAGCAGCGCTGTCCCCGCTGCCGTGAGCAGCAGCAGGGCCAGCAGGGCGAGCGCGGCCATACCCCTCAGGCTGCCCCAGGGCCGGGCGCCCGGGGCCAGGGTGCCCAGCAGTGGGCTCAGGGCTGCGTTCCAGCGCCCGCCACCCAGCAGGTCCAGCAGTGGCCCGCGCAGGCGCCCACCGGCCAGAACTGCGCGGGTGCGGGCCAGGGCGCCGCCCGCCGCCCCCCAGTCCAGCAGCGCGTGCAGGGCCGCGGCCGGGTCCCCTCGCATGGCCGCGCGTCCGGCGTGGTACAGGCCAGCGGTCGCCTCATCCGGGGCAAACAGGCCCTCCAGTACCGTGGGGCCGCCGGTCTGGCCGGGATTCAATGGGCCGGCCAGTGACTGGCCCAGGGCGTCCAGCGCCTGAAAGGGCGCCTGGCAGGCCGGGGCGGAGGCTCCACCTTTGCGCGCGCGCTCCCGGCCACATTCCGCTGCCGCCAGCAACGCCGCCGCAATCGCCCCCGCCGAGGTGCCCCCGATGCGGCAGAAGCGGAAGTGCGCCCCCAGTTCGGCCAGGGCGCCGGGAAACACCACCCCGCTGGTCACGCCGCCCTGCATGACCAGGTCCACAGTGGGCCTTTGCTCGGGGGCAGCGCCCGGCGTCATGGGGACCGCCGCACGCTGCCGCTCAGCAGGTTCACGGCTTTGGCCAGGGCCTCGCTTTGCAGCAGGGTGGCCACCGTGTAGGCCCCGGCCCCCAGCGCGGCCGCCAGGGCGTAGTCCATGACGCCGCGTGCACCCCAGGCACTCTTCGGATCGGCCCACAGCTCGTTCAGGCCCACCACCATGGCGAGCAGCGCGGTCACGGCGATCAGGGGCAGGGCCGAGACGCGGAAAGCAACGTTCTGCGCGCTGAGGGATGGGCGGGGCGTGAGGTAATCCGTGTGCCAGGGCTGCTGCTGGTGGCTGGGCAGCTCAGACCGGGCCTCGCCTCCGGGATCATTGCAAATCTTGATCAGGGTGTTGGTGCAGGCGCGCAGATCGGCGGCGCTGGCACTGGCGGGGACCTCGTGGGTCAGGAAGGCCTTCAGGGGCGCGTTGGCAGGCACGTCGGGCGCCCAGCGCGCCACCGTCTGGGCCAGCACCTGCGCCTCTTCCAGTGAAGCCACCACATCGGCCACCCGATCGGCCGGCACCTCGAACTGCCGGGTCGTGCCGTTCAGTGGCAGACCCAGGCGCTGGCCGTTGCGGATGTCCTGAACAAACGCCAGGACAGGGACAGAGATAGGCAACACCGGGCCCAGCGCAGCGGAGGCGTCCGTTATGGCCCCCTGAAGCTGACCCAGCAGATCGCGGGGCTGGCCCAGCTCGCGCCACTGGGCCAGCGCCGTGTAGGCGTGGCGGACATCCGACATGGGTTGCAGCAAAGAGGGTGGGGTGCGCAGCAGCCCCGGGTCCAGGTCCAGCCGGAAGGGGGGAACTGGACCGTGGGTAGACGGCACCAGCGCGGGCAGATGGGCCGGGTTGAGCTGCAACCCGGCCAGATGGAACTTCAGTTCCTCTTTTTCCCGGCGGCGCCGCGCCAGAAAGCCCAGCAGGGGCGGCAGCAGCAGCCCCGCCAGAATGGCCAGCGCCGCGTGCCACCAGGGCCGCCGGACCACCAGGGTGGCCGTGGCTGCCTCGGTGCCTGTGGTGAAGTGGGTGGCGTTGCGGTACAGGTCGGGGGCAACTTTTCCGGTCAGACCATCCAGCTTGCCATCGGCATCCAGGCACGCCTCGACCTTCTGCCCGGCCGCGCTGGTGAATGGCACCTTGCGGCTGCACTTCGTTTCGTCCCACCGGTCATCGGTGTCGCGCAGCCACTGCGGATCGGCCGGGACGTCGCGCGTGGCCGCCGCCAGCCCGGCGCTCAGGGGCAGCAGCAGGTCGGCGGCGTCGGGGCCCGCCGTCCTGACACGCAAATACGCTGTGGCGGCGGTGCTGGGCGCCGGATTGACCGCCGAGGTTCTCACCCACAGGCACACCGAAGCCTCCGGATCCAGGGTCACGGTGGGGGCTTCCGGTGCCCCAGGGATGTTGCGTGCCGGTCCCCGGCATTGACCGTTCAGCACGCTCTCGCGGCGCAGCAGCCCAGTGTCGCCCGCCACAAGGTCCAGCGTGACCGGCTGCGGCGTGCGGCGCCCGTTCTTCAGCAGGAATCGCCCCTCGGGCTGCGCACTCAGGGTAATGAGCGGTGGGGGTGTGACACTGGCCCCCTGCCCCAAAGCGCTGCTCCCCAGCAGCCCGAACAAAGCGGCGATCACTGAAAGCTGCTCCAACTGGCTTCGTTGCATGCTCCTGCCCTCCCGGGGCGCGGCGAGCGAAGGGAAAGAAGGGAGCCGCACCCTCTGAGAGCCAGCGTGCGCCCGGCAGCGTGACCGGGCCGTGACTGCCTGGTGGGGCTGCCCTTTCACCCTTCAGTGCACCTGCTCTTTGCACCGGGCGCAGACGGCGCGGCCCTCTTGCCCCGATCTG
Organism: Deinococcus arcticus; assembly: GCF_003028415.1. Taxonomy (NCBI): domain Bacteria; kingdom Thermotogati; phylum Deinococcota; class Deinococci; order Deinococcales; family Deinococcaceae; genus Deinococcus; species Deinococcus arcticus. The sequence goes on along the minus strand of NZ_PYSV01000022.1, from coordinate 20,302 downwards.
GCTACAATGCGCCTCGAATGCGCCGTCCCGCTCTGCTCTGTGCCCTGCTGCTGACCAGCGCCGCCGCGCAGGAGGCGGCCTGCACCCTGCCACAGGGGGGCGCGCTGCCCACCCGCACGCGGGCCGTGTTTGTGCTGGACACCAGCGGCAGCATGCGCGGCATCGGCGACGGCCGGGCCGACATCTTCGAGCGGGTCAAGGCCAGCATTGGCGCCTATGTGCGCGGGCAGCGCCCCGACCGGGTAGAACTGCTGACCTTCGATTCGGGGCTGCGCTCGCGGCGCAGCTTTGCCCAGCCGGCGGGCACGGCGGCCTGGAACGCGGCTCTGGCGAATCTGAAGGCCGACGGCACCAACACCCACCTGTACCGCAGTCTGCAGGGTGCCCTGGCCCCCCTGACGGCGGCGGGGGGCGACGTGACGCAGGTGTTCGTCCTTACCGACGGCATAGACAACGACACCCGCGAGGCGGGCCGGGCCGTGACTCCGCAGGTGGCGCTGGCGGCCTTCCGGGGACGGGGCCCCCTGGACCGCCTGACCTACGTGGCCCTGGGCACCGAGATTCCGCCCGAAGCCCGCGCCGCGCTGGAAGCCAGCACCTATGCCAGCGGCCTGACGGTGCCGGTGGGCGAGGTGCCGGACTTGGCGGGCGCAGGCCTGGAGGGGGGCCTGCGGCGGGTGACGGACGCGGCGCGGCTGCCCCCCACCTTTGCCCCGGGCACGCCCCTGACGCTGGGAGTGGGCCCCGCCCTGAAAGGCGCCGCGCTGGTGCCGGGCCAGGGTCGCCCCGCCCTGCGGCTGCCCGGCCGGGTGCTGCCCGGCGAGCCCGCGCTGCTGTGTGCGCCCCCACCGGGCGGCGCCGGCTGGATTGCGCCGCGCCCACGCCGGGTGCTGCTGCGCCTGACCCTGCCCGGCGCGGGGCTGACGTGGCTGAACCCCGGGGCTGACCGCACCCTGCGCGCCGGTGAGGACGTGGTGCTGCGTCTGCGCGCCGCGCCCGGGCTGAACCCGGCAGCGGCGGCTGTGGGCGGCCTGGGGCCTGGGGTGCGCGGCGTGGTGGAGGCCCGGCCCGGCGCCCGCGAGTTTGCCGTGCGGCTGACCGGCTGGCGGCCCCAGCCCGGCGTCACCCTGACCCCCACCCTCACCTTTCCGGGGCTGCCGGCCCTGGCCCTGCCCACCGTGCAGGGCGCCGCCGGAGGGCGGGTGCCCGTGGCCGCGCGCCCGCCCGCGCCCCAGGGGGCTCAGGTTGAGCCCGGTCGCCGGTCGTTGGGGGCCCTCTGGCCCGGGCTGCTGGCGGCGCTGGTGGGGGGCGGCCTGCTGGCGGCCCTGCTGCTGGGGCGGGGCCGCCCCCGGCGCGCCGCCCCGTCCGCCGCGCGCCCGGCCCCACCCCCCGCCGTGGAGGGCCTGACCTACCGCGAGGACCGCACGCTGTCGCTGGTCTCGGCCCAGGGCGACGTGACCGGGGTGCCCACCCCGCTGGGCGGCCCCTTTGACCTGGGGCAGCTGTCCAGCGTGCCGCACCTGAGTGGCCTGCGCGCCGAGCAGCACCGCGACGGCCTGCGCATTCTGCGCATTCCCCCCGATCTGGATGTCAGCCAGGGCGCGCGGCTGGTGGGGCCCGGCGATGTGATTCGCCCCGGCACCCTGCTGGGGGTGGCGGTGGCCCGCCGGGCCCGGGCGCCCCACCCGCCACTGGGCGAGCTGGCCGGGCTGGGCCTGCCGCTGGCGCTGCATGTGGGCGCGCAGTCGGTGCGCCTGCGCGGCCCCTACGGCGAGCACGCCCTGAATCTCTCGGCCCCGGTGACCGACCTGGGGCGCGTGCTGCGGGCGCCCGCCCTGGAAGATCTGGCAGTCAGCCTGAGCGGCCGGGACGTGCTGCTGCTGCGCGTGCCCGAACACCTGCAGGTGCGCCCGGCCGGTGAAGCGTCGGCCCTGCGCCCGGGGGCCGCCCTGCCGGCGCACGCCGTGATTGATTTTCTGAAGGGCTAGGCAGGGCCCCCTGATACGCTGCGGGCATGGCGTTCTTGCAACTCATTCACGGGTACCAGTTTCCCAGTTCCCTGGCGCTGCTCTTTCCCACGCCATACGCCCTGGCGACGCTGGTCCTGTTCGTCTGGAGCCTGGGGCCCGCGCTGAAAAACCGTGTGGGCACCTCCTTTCTGGTGTGGCTGCGCATCACCTGGGCACTGACGCTGATTCCCGGCGTGACCGGCCTGCTGCTGGCCCTGAGCGGACTGAAGGTGCCCAGCGCCACCCCCCTGAGCGGCGGCGCCACCAAGTACGGCTACCCGGCCGACCCCAGCCGCGACTGGGAACACTGGATGTACGCGGGCTTTTGCCTGCTCACCCTGTACGTGATTGAGGTGCTGGTCAAGGGCCGCATGGTCGAGCACCGTGTGGGCCTGAAACTGCTGCCGGTGGCCACACTGTTTCTGTATGGCTGCGCGTACATGGTGGGGCGGGTGGCAGTGTTCCCGGGCAGCACCCCGGGCACCTGAGCGCACCTGCGTAAACAGCGCCGTCAGGTTCACTTCACGTCCCACTGGCAGAACTGTGATGAGGTGTGACCCCATGCGCCGACTCCTTTCCTTGCTTCTGCTGGTCACGGCCAGTGCGGCCCTGGCCGCCACCGCGCCCACCGTCAAGGTGCAAAAGGGCGACACCCTGTTCCGCATTGCCACGCGCCACGGCCTGAGCGTGGCCCAGCTGCGCACCTACAACGGGCTGAAGGGGGACACCATTCGCGTGGGCCAGGTGCTGCGCCTGCGGCCTGGGGCAGTCCCGGCCAGTGCCGCGCCGCGCCGTTACACGGTGCGGGCGGGCGATACCCTCAGCCGTATTGCTGCGCGCACCGGCACCTCGGTGGCCGCGCTGCAGGCCGCCAACCGCCTGCGCAGCACCGTGATCGCCCCGGGGCAGCGACTGGTGGTGCCGGCCCCTGGAACGGCCGCCCGGCCCCCGGCGCCGCGCCCCACCACCGAGGTGCGGACCGTGTACCGCTACGTGTGGGTGGGTGTCAAGGATACGCCGGCCCTGCTGGCGGCCCGCTACCGCCTGAGCGTGGACGGCCTGCGCCGCCTGAACGGCATGACCACCGCCCGCGCCATCGTGCCGGGCAAGAAGGTGCTGGTGCCCATGCGGGTGCCGGTGCCCATTCCGCCCCGCCCGCAACGCCCGCCTGTCACCTTCAAGCGTCTGATTCCGCTGAACGTGCCGGTGCAGATTGCCAGCGTGGACCTGCGCTGGCGCCACGTGCTGGTGGCCCCGGTCATGCCGTCCGGGCGCCTGAGCTTCGGTTCGGGGGCGCGGGTGAGCGAGCTGGCGCGGCGCAGCGGCGCGCGCATGGTGGTCAACGGCTCGTATTTTCATCCGCAGTCCTACGCGCCGGCGGGCGACATCGTGACCCAGGGGCGGCTGCTGACCTGGGGCCGCATTCCCCAGGCGCTGACCATTACCCCAGACAACCGCGCGGCTTTCCGCATCAGTGCGGCGGCGGCGCTGGGGCGCCCGCTGGAGACCACCTGGGCGGGCCTGGAAACGGTGGTGGCCACCGGGCCACGCATCCTCAGCGGCGGACAGGTGGTCACGCGCTACAGCAGCGCCTTCCGGGACCCGGCCCTGTTTGGCCGCGCCGCCCGCAGCGCCGTGGGTCTGATTGGCAACCGCGACCTCGTGTTTGTCAGCACCCATGTCCGGGTGACCACCACCGAGATGGGCAAGATCATGACCCGCCTGGGCGTGCGCGACGCCCTGCTGCTGGACGGCGGCAGCAGCACCGGCATCGCCTGGAATGGCCGCGCGGTACTGGACAGCGTGCGCCGCGTCAGCTACGGCATCGGGGTGTTCACGGACTATGCCGGGCGGCGCTACGCGAAGTAGGGCAAGAGGCGGGCAGGAACAGGTCTGGAGAAAGAGGATTTCATGCTCAGGCTCAGCTTGGACAGCTTGGAAAGTCTCGGCGTGAATCGTTTGCGCACCTCAATACCGGCTGAGCAAAGCGGGCAGAAGCGGGCGTGGGCCCTGGCAGCTGATACGGGACTCAGGTGAGTTCCGATTGAACCGCTTTTGTCAGAGATTCAATCCGAGCAGAGCGAGCAGGAGAAATAGATGCCTCCGGGCGTAGAGTCGGCTCATCGGCTCTGTTCCGATGTGTCGGCGGAAGAGACGGCAGCCCGTATCAGTCCAGCAATCCCGGATCGTCCAGCAGCGCCTGCACCGCCTCGAAATACGCGCCCACATGCCGCCCGTCCATCAGGGCGTGGTGAACCTGCACCGACAGCGGCATCTGCCAGCGGCCACCCTGCTCGGTAAAGCGGCCGGTGGTCAGGCGGGGAATGCAGTCCGGGGGCTGCAGGTGCATGGCGTGCGTGATCCCGGTAAAGGCCACCCACGGCAGGCTGGACAGGTACAGCAGGTCGTCCTGCGCGGGGTCCTCGTCCAGGGTGGGCTGGGCGCGCCGGGCCGCCAGGGCCTGGGCCGCGCCCTGCAGGAAAGCGGGGGCGCCGGGCTGGTAGGGCAGGGTGCAGAAATGAAACAGCTCGCTGCCGGGTTCGGTGTCAATCACGGACGGGTGCACGCGCCCGTGTTCCACCACCGCCTCGCCCCGGATGCGCCAGCGAAAGGGCGGCAGCTCGTTGGCCGCGCGCCCCAGCACGTAGGCGGTGGCGGCCATGTAGGACAGGCCCCGCTCGCGCACCCCGGCGCGAAAACGGGTCACGTCCACCGGGGCCGTCACGCTGAAGTGCGGCTGGGTGTGGTGCCGGAAGAACTCAAAGTGCGCCCGCCGGGGCCACGTGGTCAGGTCAATGGTCCGCACGCCCCCAGGCTACGGCACGGGCCCCGCCATGCCGTACCATGCGGGGATGCAGGGCTTGAAGAGTCGGTTGGTCTGGGGGTTGGCATGAAGCCTGAGCAGGTGCAGGCCCAACTGACGCGTGTGCTGAGTGAAGCGATTGCCGGGCTGCGCGATCCCCGCGTGCCCATGATCGTGACGGTGGAGCGCGTGGCGGTCACGCCCGATTACGGGCTGGCGCGGGTGTACGTGAGTGCCATGTCCGGCGAGATGGACGAGTTGCTGGACGCCCTGCGCGGGGCCCGGGGGCACCTGCAGCGGCAGGTGGCCGAACACGTGCGTATGCGCCGCACACCCACGCTGGAGTTCTACGCCGCCGGAGACGGCTGGTGAGCCGCACCTTCGTGTCCACGCTGCGGGTGCGCTACGCCGAGACCGACGCCATGGGGGTGGCGCACCACGCCACCTATCCGGTGTGGTTCGAGGTGGCCCGCACCGACGCCATGCACGCTCTGGACCTGCCCTACCGTGACCTTGAGGCGCGCGGCTATTACCTGATGCTCTCGGGGCTGAACGTGGAATACCGCCGCGCCGCGCGCTACGACGATGAACTGCAGATTCACGCCACGCTGGGCGCGGTGCGCTCACGCACCCTCACCTTTTCTTACGAGGTGCGCCGGGGCGACGAGCTGCTGGCCACCGGGGAAACCCGCCACATCGCCACTGATCACACCTACCGCCCCGCCCGCCTGCCCGACGACCTGCTGACGCTGCTGGGGTTGCCCACCTCCGCCTGATACGGACTTCCACCCCAGCGCCTGCCAAAGCGGTTCAATCCGAAGGAGGCGAGCAGGAGAAATACGGGCTGTCGGGCATGGGGCCGCCACATCGGCTCTGTTCCAGGGTGCTGGCGCCACAGACGGCAGTCCGTCAGAAGCGTTGGCGCAACACAGAAGCCCTCTCCGGCGGCCTTTCAGAGCGGTGCGCTAGACTGCCTCCCTCATGAGCCACCTGTCCCGTACCCTGCCGATCAAGCGGGCCGCACATGTCTATCTCGTTCAGGACGGCAAGCTGCTGCTGGTCGAGGAGCGCATGGACGACGGCAGCATTTTCTACGGCCTGCCCGGCGGCAAGGCGCTGCCCGGCGAGACGCTGGGCGACGCGGCGGTGCGGCAGGTGCTGGTGGAAACCGGCCTGACCGTGACCGACCTGATGTTCGTGAGCCTGCTCGAAGGCGAACTGCTGACCGGCACCCGCAACGAGTGCTACGCGATTTTTGGCCGTTTCACCGCCACCTTCCACGGGTCTATTGACCCCACCGACCCCGAGGTGGTGGGCGTGAAATGGGTGCCGTTCGATCAGGTGGAGGGGCTGGTGCGCTACGGCCCGCCGCCCGAGGTGGAAGAGCGCAATCCCCTGATCTGGGTGCCCACCCGCGACTTCGTACAGGGCCAGCCCCGGGCCTATTACCCCATCTGATGCGCCGGAGCTGGATCCTGGCCCTGGCGCTGCTGGGAAGCGCCCTGGGCGGGGCGGCGCAGGCGCCTGTCCTGCCCGCCGCCTGGGGTGACCGCATCTATCCGCGTCTGGGGCAGGCCGGGCTGGACGTCACGCACTACGATGTGGCGCTGCGCGTGCCCCAGCCCGGCACCCGCACCCTGCAGGCCGAGGTGACCCTGAGCGCGCAGGCCACGAGGCCCCTGCCCCTGCTGAGCCTGGATTACCTGGGCCCGGCGGTGCAGGGCGTGACCTGGAACGGCGCCGCTGTGCCGTTTGAACGTGCCGGCGAGAAACTGCTCATCCGCCGTGCCCTGACCCCGGGGACCACCGCCCGCGTCACCGTGCGCCTGAGTGGCCCCGCCGGCCGCGTGCCCGACCCCGATCTGCCGGTGGACCTGGGCTGGCAGGCCCTGCCCGGCCAGGGCGCGCAGCCGGGCGTGAATTTCTCCTTCAGTGAGCCCGACGGCACCCGCGCCTTTCTGCCGGTCAATGACCACCCGGCCGACCCCGCCACCTTTACCCTGCGTGTCACGGTGCCCCAGGGCGTCACGGCCGCCGCCAGTGGCGTGCACACCCGGGTGCAGGACACACCGCAGGGCCGCACCTTCACCTTCGAGCAGCGCGAGGCGATTCCCACCTACGCCCTCTCGGTGCATGTGGGGCCGCTGGAACGGGTGGACCGCCCGGCTGTGCAGGTGGCCGGCAAAACCGTGCAGGTGCGCGACTACTTTCCGCCCGGCATCCCGCCAAACATCCGCGCGCCCTACGAACGCACCGGCGAGATTCTGCGCGTTCTGGGCGAGTGGTTCGGGCCCTATCCGTTCGCGGTCTACGGCTCGGCGGTGGTGCGGCCCGCGCTGCCCGCGCTGGAAACGGCCACCCTGTCCACCATGCCAGTCACGTCCAGCAACGTCCGGGTCATCGTGCATGAGGCGGCGCACCAGTGGTTTGGCAACAGTGTGCCGCTGGGCGACTGGAGCGATACCTGGCTGAACGAGGGCTTTGCCACCTACGCCGAGTTGCTGTGGGTACAGGCGCAGGGCGAGGGAGAAGCCGCTGTCGTGCAGCGCTGGCGTGACAGCGTGCAAAGCGGCCCCACCCGCCCGCTGGTGGCGCGCACAGCGGCCGAACTGTTTGACCGCAGCGCCTACCTGCGCGGCGCCCTGGCGCTGCACGCCCTGCGCGCCGAGGTGGGGGACGGGCCTTTTCGCACCTTCCTGCAGACCTACGCCCGCGAGCGGGCCGGGCAGCCCACCCGCACCGCCGATCTGCTGGCCCTGGCCCGCAGGGTGCTGGGCCCAGATGCCGAGGGTGTGCTGCGCGCCTGGGTCGAGTCGCCCGGCCTGCCGCCACTGCCGTAAGAGGGCCAGCCAGCGCCCGGTCTTGACCCAAGCTGAAGAAACGGAGCTGGGTCCCGGGGTCGGGGTGTACGCTGGCGGGCATGTGGCCTTTTGGAAAGAGCACGGCGGAGCGCGTGAAAGACGCGCTGAACGAACAGCCTCGCCTGCAAGGTCTGGGCCTGCAGGTACAGGAACGCGGCGGCGAGGTCAAGGTGACGGGCATGGTGCCCAACGACCGCTACCTGGGCCTGATTCGTGTGGTGGCCGGCGGCATCAACGGGGTCAAGACCGTGGACGTGAGCGGCGTGACCTTTGAGCAGGCCAGCGCGCCGCCCACCAGTGCCTCTCCGCAGCGCAGCGCCCCGGCGGCCTCCACGCCGGCCGCCCCGCTGCCCGAACTGCAGCCGCAGGTGGCCCCCACCACCGGCAACATGAACGCCCGGCCCCAGGCCGCGCCGGAGCAGGCCGCAGAGCTGGAGCCCCTGGCCCAGGCCAGCCGCCAGGACGACGACGCCGAGCTGGAAGACAACAGCCGCATCGCCAAGGCCGTTCACCAGGCCCTGCGTGGTAACGGCGAACTGGCCGACGACCCCATTGACGTGCTGCAAAGCGGCAAGAGCATCATCCTGCGCGGCGTGGTGGACAACGACCACGAGCAGCGCCTGGCCGAGAAGCTGGCCCGCGCTGTGGACGGGGTGGCCGGCGTGGACATCAGCGGCCTGCGCGTGGCTGCGGGTGCCAAGGCCCTGGCCAAGGAAAAGGACCAGGACACGGGCGACACGGTGTACACCGTCAAGGCCGGCGACAGCCTGTCCGAGATTGCCCAGAAGTATTACGGCGACGCCATGCAGTACAAGAAAATCGCCCATTACAACAACATCAGCAACCCGGATCTGATTCAGCCGGGCCAGAAACTGCGCATTCCGGGCTGAGCACAGGTATGCAGGGGCGGGGCACCAGGGGCAACCTGGATGCCCCGCTCTCACTCGCTTGCTTCTCAGATTCTGATATCAGATACTGATACCCGACATGGACATCAACCTCTTCAAGGGGAATCTGGACCTGATTCTGCTGAGCGTGCTGCAGCGGGAAAGCGGCTATGGCCTGGACCTCGCCAAGCGGGTCGAGGCTCTCACCGGGGGCCGCATCACCCTGAATGTGGGCAGCCTGTACCCGGCCCTGCACCGACTGGAACGGGCCGGCTTTCTGCAGACCGGCGAAGCCACGCTGGCCCGGGGCGGCCCCCCGGTGCGCACCTACGCCCTGACCGACGCCGGACGCGCGGAACTGGCACGCCGCCGCGAGAATTACGCCGCCTTCGACCGCGCCCTGCGGAGCCTGTGGTGAGGCCCTGCCCCCCCGCCGCGCAGCGCTACCTGCGCCGCCTGACCCTGCTCCTGCCGCCCCAGGTGCGCCGCCGCGTGGCCGCCGAGGTGGAGGCCCATCTGTGTGGGCTGGCCCACGACGCCCAGGTGCGCGGGCTGACGGAAGTGCAGGCGTGGGCATGCGCGCTGCAGCAGGCCGGTCCGGTGTGGCCAGCGGCGCTGCGGCTGGCCGGGGTGTACCTGGGGCGGCCGCTGCGGGTGGCCCTGCTGGCAGGCGCGGCCCTGGGCGGCGCGGCGTACGCGGTGCAGGTGCAGGGCGGGGGTATGCCGGCCCAGGTCGTGGGGGAGCGGCCATGAACCGCCCCTGGCCAGCGCGGGTCTGGGCCGCTCTGCGCGAGTGGGGGCAACCGCTGCTGTTCGCCCTGATGGTCACCCAGTTCGGGGCCTCGGCGGTGCAGGTGGACGGCGCCAGCATGATGCCCGCCCTGCGCCACGGCGAGTGGCTGGCGGTGGAAAAGGCAGGCGGCTGGGCCCACCGCCTGGGGGCAGGCGGCTACGCCCGGGGTGACATCGTGGTGTTCAAGCCCCCGCGCGGCGCGCCTGTTGCCTGGAGCAACGTGTACCGGGGCCTGGGGCTGCCGTGGCGCTACCGGCCCTTTCTGGTCAAGCGGGTCGTGGGCGTGCCCGGGGACCGGGTGAGCCTGCGGGGCGGGGTGGTGCGGGTGAATGGCCGCGTCCTGCCCGAAGCGGCGCGCACCTTCTGGGCCGGGCACTGCCTGGACACCTTCAGCCCCCAGGCCAACCGCGTGGCCCCGGGCCCGGACGCCCCCCCGCAGCCGGAAGTGACCGTGCCGCCCGGGCACTACTACCTGCTGGGCGACAACCGCTCGCCCGGCGGCAGCCTGGACAGCCGCAGCTTTGGTCCGGTGCCGGTGGGCGATCTGGCGGGGCGGGCGGTGCTGAGCGTGTGGCCCGTGGTGCGCCCCGCCCAGGCCACGCCCCCCTGCGACGGCCTGCCCCAGCCTGAACAGCGGGTGCGCCTGAGCGGCGAGACAGAACTCAGCCCCCGCTGGCTGCTGGGGGCGCCCTGAGCTGCCTCTTTCGGGGGACGCACCGGCGCAGCGCGGCGCAGTAGGCTGCGCGGCATGATGAAGGTCATGGGCACCGGCGCTGGGCGCGACCCAGCTCCCACGCGGGGCGGCCCCCTGAGTGACCTGCTGGACGCCTCCACCTACCGCGCCGCGCTGTATGTGCTGCTGGCCCTGCCGGTAGGCGGCACGGTGGCGGGGCTGCTCACGGCCGCCGTGGTGGGGGGGCTGCTGACCCTGCCCATTCTGGTGGGGGCCGCCTTCCTGCTGCTGGCGCTGTGGCTGGTGGTGGCGCTGGGCGAGGTGCAGCGCGCGCTGCTGGGCCTGCTGGGGGTGCGGGTGGCGCGCCCGGCCGCCGCGCCCCCGGCCGGGCTGCTGGCGTGGCTGGGCCGTACCCTGGCCGACCCGGTGACCTACCGCACCCTGCTGTTTCACGCCATTCAGCTGCCGCTGAGCCTGCTGTGCTGGGTGGTGCTGGGCACCCTGCTGGCGCTGGAGGTGCTGGGCCTGGGCGCGCCGCTGTGGGCCCTGAACAGCGCGGTGCCGGTGGTGTGGGGCGAGTGGACCCTGCGCCCCGGGCCGCTGTCTGTGGCGGGGCTGATGCTGGCGGGGGCGGGCGCCCTGCTGGTCAGCGCGGGCGTGCTGAGTGTGATGGGCCGGGTGTGGACCCGCCTGGGCATTGCCCTGCTGGCCCCGGACGGCGACGGCGCCGCGCGGCGCGAGGTGATTGCCCTGCGCCGCGCCGCCGGTCGGGTGGCCCTGGGCGACGATCTGGGCGTGACCCTGGCCGACCTGACCGAGCAGGCGCGGCAGGCCAGCACCGCCGCTGCCGTGGCCCTGTGCGCCCCGGACGGCACCCTGCGCGCGGTCAGCGGCGTGCCGGGCCCACTGCCGGCCCCCGGTGAGCTGCAGCCCGCCCACGGCGAGGCCAGTGTGCGCGCCCTCAGCGGCGGCGAGGTGCTGGCCACCCTGCCCGTCAGCCTGCCGGCCTCGGCCGGAACCCTGGAAGGCGGCACCCTGCGCGCGTGGTATGTGGGCGGCGCGCGTCCGGGGGCCGATGAACTGGCATTTTTGCTCTCCATTGCCGATCATGCCGGTACCGCCCTGCACGCCGCGCAGCTGATCGAACGCGCCGGGGCCCGCGCAGGCGAACTGGAACGTGCCCGGCTGGCGCGCGAACTGCACGACAGCGTGGCCCAGGCCCTGTACGGCATCACGCTGGGCGCCAAGACCGCCCGCGCCACCCTGGAACGCGACCCCGCCCGCACCCGCCAGAGCCTGGACTACACCATCCGGCTGGCGGAAGGGGGCGTGTCGGAGATGAAGGCGCTTCTTTTCAGCCTGCGCCCCGACGCCCTGGAAGAAGGTGGGCTGGTGGCCGCCCTGACCCAGCACGCCCACGCCCTGGAAGCCCGCCACGGCCTGACGGTGCACGCCGACCTGAGTGCCGAACCCGAACTGCCCCCCGACGCCCAGGCCGCCGCCTACCGCGTGGCCCAGGAGGCCCTGCACAACGTGGTCAAGCACGCCCGCGCCGCCCAGGTGTGGCTGAGCCTCACCCAGACGGACGGCGTGGTGACCCTGAGCGTGCGCGACGACGGCCGGGGCTTTGATCCGCACGCCCAGGGGCGCGGCACCCTGGGGCAGCGCTCCATGCGCGAGCGGGCCTCGGGGGCGGGGGGCACCCTGGCGGTGGACTCGGCTCCGGGCCAGGGCAGCGCCGTGACCCTGACCCTGCCCCGGGGGGGCGCGTGACCACGTGGCCGCCGTCCCGGCCCCTGCTGCCGGTACTGGGCCGCATGGCGCTGGGGCTGGCGCTGGCCGCGCTGGGGCTGGGGCTGGCATGGCACGGCGCCGAGCGCACCCTGACCCCCGGCATGAGCGTGCAGAACACGCCGCTGCAGGTGCCGCTGGACGGCCCGCTGCCCCTGGACCTGGCCAGCAGCGCCGCGCTGAGCTTCAGTGGCGACCGGGTGAACGTGGCGCTCTCGCCGCTGCCGCCCGGCAGCCCCATGGCGGTGCAGGGCGCGGCCCGCCACCGCGCCCGCAACCCCGTGCAGGCCGAGGTCAGCCGCCAGGGCCGCGCGATCACCGCGCAGGTGACCCTGAACGTGCAGCCCTACAGCGTGCGCGGCGTGGTGCTGGGCGGCCCGGAACCGGTGCAGCACACCCTCAGTCTGGCCCTGGCGCGGGGGCTGCCCCTCACGCTGGGCAGCGTGACCACCAGCGGCGATCAGCGCCTGCAGCTAACCCCGCTGCGGGTGCGCGCCCTGACCCTGCGCAGCGACAGCGGCGACCTGACGCTGGGGCTGCCGGCCCGCCCTGCCGGCCCGGTCAGTGTGGTCACCCGCAGCGGCGACGTGACCCTGAATGCGCCCCCTGGCAGCGCGCCAGACGCCGTGCGCGTGAATACCGCCAGCGGCGGGCTACGGCTGAACCTCGCGGGCATGCGCACCCAGACCCTGGGCGTGGGCAGTGACAGCGGCGACCTGCGCCTGACCCTGCCGGTGATTCTGGGCCGCGCCACTGTGACCACCGCCACGGGCCACGTCACGGTCAGCGCCACGCCCCTCACGCGCGGCACCCTGGACATCCGCACGCAGGGCGGGCGGGTCACGCTGCGCCTGCCCCCGCGTCTGAGCACCCGGGTGCGCTTTGCCGACCGCGACACCCTCACCTGGCCGCGCACCCAGGCCCCCAGCCCCACCCCCGCGCTGGACGTGTTTGTAGACGCGCCCCGCTCTGACTTCACCCTTGTGCCCCTGGAGGAGACCCCATGACCATCCCTGACCCTGCCCCCACCGCCGTCCGCGTGCTGCTGGTAGACGACCACGCCGTTGTTCGCCAGGGCCTGCGCCTGTTTCTGGGCCTGGACCCCCTGATTGACGTGATTGGCGAGGCTGCCAACGGCGAGGAGGCCCTGCAGGCCGCCGCCCAGCTGCGCCCCGACGTGGTGATCATGGACCTGATGATGCCGGTGATGGACGGCATTCAGGCCACCCGGACCCTCAAGCGCCAGCAGCCCGACACCGAGGTCATTGCCCTGACCAGCACCCTGGAAGAACACAAGGTGAACGGCGCCATTGAGGCCGGGGCCATCAGCTACATGCTCAAAGATGCGTCGAGCGACACCCTGGCCGACGCCATTCACGCCGCCGCCCGGGGCGAGGTGAGATTGCACCCCGAGGCCGCCAAGCGGCTGGTGCGCGATTTCCGGGGCGGCGAGATGCGCGAGACCCTGACCCCCAAGGAAACGATTGTGCTGCAACTGCTGGCCCACGGCTACAGCAACAAGGACATCGCCGCCGACCAGGGCGTGAGCGAGGCGACCGTCAAGACCCATGTGTCGCGCTTGCTGGGCAAGCTGGGCCTGGACAGCCGCACCCAGGCCGCCCTGTACGCCCTGAAACACGGCATTGCCCAGCTGGACGGTGTGGCGCTGTAGGACGGAGCAGAGGAGGTGTACGGCGAACGCAGCGCTGTGGCGCTGGCACGCGGCCTGCACGCGGCTGCCCGCCTGATCAGCGCGCCCCCCGGCAGGCAGGCGCTAGGCTCTGGGCCATGACGGCGCCGCACCCGACCCCCCAGCCCACCCCCGAGCCGGTCGCCCCGCTGTCCCCGGCGCCCCCGGGCATCCGGGCGGTGGACGGCAACCGCGCGGCCCTGACGCTGCTGGTGGTGCAGAACGTGGTCTCGGCGCTGCTGATGGCCGCCGGGGTGCCGCTGGGCACGGCCCTGCTGGGCGCCTTCGCGCTGGTGGTGCTGGTGGCCCTGACCATTTTCCGCGAGGTCATTGACGTGCTGCGGCGCGACACCCGCTGGCGCACGCCCCCGGCCTGGGGCACGGCACTGGCGGCTTTTGTGCTGGCATTTCTGGCTTCGCGCGCCTTTGTGCTGGCCGTGGTGACCCTGTTTCCCGAATCGGTCAACAGTGTGCCGCAGTTTCTCAGCCGGGGCGCCGACCTGTGGGTGCTGCTGCTGGCCGCCGGACTGCTGATTCCCTTTGCCGAGGAGGTGGCCTTCCGGGGCCTGCTGATGCGGGGCCACGAACGCGCCGCCGGCTTCACAGTGGCCGCCCTCACCAGCACGGTGGTGTTCTCGCTGGCCCACGGGGCGCCTGCCAGCGTGGCCGGCATTCTGCCGCTGGCCTACGTGCTGGCCCGCGTGGCGCAGCACACCGGCAGCCTGTGGAACAGCGTGATTATCCACGCACTGAACAACACCCTGGCGGTGGGCCTGGGTGCCTTTGTGGCGGGGCGGCTGCCCACCGATACCGCCCAGGCCACCGACCTGCTGCAAAACCCGGCTCTGAAACTCCCGCTGGCGCTGGGCTCGCTGCTGTTCGGGACCGTGGTGCTGGCCGTGCTGCACCTGTGGCTGACCCCCCGCCCCGATCCCCAGGCGCGCAGCGCCCCGGGCCCCTGGCTCAGCGCCGCACTGATCACGGTGCTGCTGTTTGGGGTGGTGGCGGCCCTGGCCACCCTGCCGGCCGTCACGCAGTGGCTGACCGATCTGCGCGGGGCGCTGCGCTAGGCCGCACCCGTGTCCAGACCCTCCCTGTTCACGCGGCTGCGCACCCTGGCGCGGCGCCTCAAGGCCGAACTGCTGGCCCTGAGCCTCGCCGCCCGTGATCCGCGCACGCCCTGGTACGCCCGCGCCTGGGCCGCCCTGGTGCTGGCCTACGCCCTGAGCCCCATTGACCTGATTCCCGACTTCATTCCGGTGCTGGGGCAACTGGACGACCTGCTGCTGGTGCCGGCCGGGCTGTGGCTGGCCCTGCGCCTGATTCCCCCTGCCGTGATGGCCGACGCCCGCCAGCAGGCCGAGGCGGCGCCGGCACGGCTGGCCCGCAGCACCTGGGGCGCGGCGCTGATCGTGGTCGCCTACCTGGGCCTGCTGGTGCTGGCCTGGACCCTGTGGCGCCGCACGGCCCAGTAGCATGGCGGGGCCTATGGCCCGCGCCCCCGCTTCTGCCCCTGCCCCCGCTCCGGCGGCCCCCCTGCCCACCGTCTTTCTAACGGGTCCGCGTGTCTTTGCACGGCAGCTGGCCGCCACCGAGCCCACGCCCCTGCGGTACCTGGGGGTGGCGGGGCTCTCGGCCGCGCTGTCCGGCGTGGCCTACGCCGCCCTGGTGTCGCCCGCCGTGAACCTGGCGGCGGGGCTGGCCGGTGGGGTGTCGCCCGTGGCCACCCACGCCACCAACGTCCTGGGCGGCACTTTCCTGACCCTGTTCACATACGGCCTGATGTGGGGCCTGGGCCGGCTGGGCGCGGGCCGGGCCGGGCGGGCGGCCGAGGTGTACGGCGCCAGTTTCGCCCTGCTGCCGCCGCTGTACCTGCTGGTGACCGTGCTGGCCCTGCTGACCCCGGACAGTGCGTGGCGCCCGGACGCGGCGGCGCTGGCCCAGGCCGGCGAGAACAGCCGCCGGGTGCAGCAGCTGGCGCTGGCCGGGCTGGCCCAGACCCCGGCGGCTGCGCTGCTGCTGGCCGTCACGCTGCTGGGCACCGCCGCGCAGTGTGCGCTGGCTTTCTTCGCCTTTGCCGTGCTCACGGGCCGCCGGTTGCGGGCCGCCGCCGGGGCACTGCTACCCCTGCTGCCCGCCCTGGCGGTGGGCTTCATTGCCCTGGCCCCGGTGCTGCTCAGCCGCTAGGCGCGGGCCACCGAAAAAGCCCCCGGGGAAGGGGGCTACAGGTCACCGCGATTGGTTTAGCCAAACACGCTCTTGGCCGGGTCCCACAGGCGCCACAGTTCGTACAGGCCGATCAGGAGGTGCAGCACCAGCTTGGCGGCCAGGCCGGTCAGCAGGCCCACCAGGGTGCCCCAGGCGGCGCGCAGGGCGTCGGCGGGGGGCTTTTTCACCACCACCAGTTCAGCGATCAGGGCGCCCAGCAGCGGCCCCACGATCAGGCCGAAGGGAATGATGGGCAAAATCCCCACCACGCCGCCAATCAGGGCACCCCACACCGCCTGCTTGCTGCCGCCGTACTTGCGCGCCCCCCAGGCCGAGGCCACGTTGTCCACCAGCCCGATCAGGATGGTGATGGCCAGAAAGGTGATCAGGAAGGGCAGGTCCGGCCAGGGCTGAAAGCCGTCCACCAGCGTGGCGGCCACCGATCCCAGAAAGATGATGGCCGTGGCGGGCACCACCGGCACGAAGGTGCCCACCATGCCGATGATCCAGGCGACCAGGAAGATCAGAAACGCAAGACTCATATGCTGCCTCCTTACGCGCCCCGCGCTGCCAGGGTTCCGCGCGGCCCTGGCGTGGCCGGCACAGCAAAAACCCCCACCGAAGTGGGGGCGAAGTGGTTGCAGGGACAGGATTTGAACCTGCGACCTCCGGGTTATGAGCCCGACGAGCTACCAGACTGCTCTACCCTGCGATACTGTGGTCTTGCGTGTGCCTGTTTCAGGCGCTCAGAAAGAGTAGCCCCGACTGCCCCATCTGTCAAGGGGTGCGGGGCAGCGGGCGGACGCGTCACTTTGTCGGCGGGGCCACACCCGGGGCCCCCACCGGGCCCGCTAGGCTGGGGCTGTGACCTTTCCCGAACGGCCGGGCAGCGCCATCCAGACGCGCAAGCTGCGCCACATTGAAGCCTGCCTGCGCCCCGAGAGCCAGTACCAGCGCCAGACCACCGGCCTGGAACACGTGCCCTGGCCCTACCGCGCCCTGCCAGAGAGCAACCTGGACGAGGTGCGGCTGGACACCACCTTTCTGGGCCGCCCGCTGCGCGCTCCGGTGCTGATTGGCGCCATGACCGGCGGTGCCCAGGCGGCCGGGCGCATCAACCGCCACCTGGCACAGGCGGCGCAGCGGCTGGGCGTGGGCCTGATGCTGGGCTCGCAGCGGGTGATGCTGGAGCGCCCGGAGGCCCGCGCGTCCTTTCTGGTGCGCGACGTGGCCCCAGAAGTGCTGCTGATCGGGAATCTGGGCGGCGCGCAGTTGCTGCTGGGCTATGGCCCGGCGGAGGCCCGGCGCGCGGTGCAGGAGGTGGGGGCCGACGCCCTGGCCATTCACGTCAACCCGCTGCAAGAAGCCCTGCAGCCCGGCGGCGATACCCGCTGGGCGGGCCTGAGCGCGCGCCTCGCCGAGGTGCTGCCGCAGCTGGACTTTCCGGTGGTGCTCAAGGAGGTGGGCCACGGCCTGGACGCCCGCAGCGTGGCCGCCGCCGCGCCGCTGGGCTTTGCCGCGCTGGATGTGGCGGGCGCCGGGGGCACCAGCTGGGCGCGGGTGGAACAGCTTGTGCACCACGGGGCCGTGCAAAGCCCCGACCTGTGTGAACTGGGTATTCCCACCGCCCAGGCGCTGCGCGGGGCCCGGCAGGCGGCGCCCGGGATGCCGCTGATTGCCTCGGGCGGCATTCGCACGGGGCTGGACGCCGCGCGGGCCCTGGCCCTGGGCGCGCAGGTGGTGGCCGTGGCCCGGCCGCTGCTGGCACCTGCCCTGGACAGCGCCGAGGCTGTGGAAGCGTGGCTGACCCAGTTCATTCACGAACTGCGGGTGGCCCTGTTTGTGGGCGGGTACGCCAGTGTGGCCGAGGTGCGGGCGCTGTCTCCGTAGCGCCCTCTAGCGCAGCCGGCCCAGCCCCTTGCGAATCAGGGCGTCGGCGTTCAGCTCGGGCTCGGCGGCCAACAGGTCGGCCACGGCGGCGCGCACCTGCGCTTCGCGGAAGCCCAGGGCCAGCAGGGCGTCAATGGCGTCGCGGCCAGCGGTGCTCACCACGCGCGCCGCCCTGGCGCCACCGGCCGCCGGGGTGGCCAGGTGGTCGGGCACCTTGTTCTGCAGTTCCAGCACCAGCCGCTCGGCGGTTTTCTTGCCCACACCGCTCACGCTGCTCAGCAGCTTCACGTCGCCGCCCAGCAGCCCGGCCGCCAGTGCGCTGACCGGCATGGCCGAGAGCAGCGCCAGGGCCAGCCTGGGCCCCACGCCGCTCACGCCGGTCAGCAGGTCGAACAGGCGCAGACTGTCGGCGTCGTGGAAGCCAAACAGCAGCTGGGCGTCCTCGCGCACCACGAAGCGGGTGTTCAGCTCGGCCACCTCGCCCACGGTCAGCTTGCCCAGGGTGCTCACCGGGCACTGCACCTCGTAGCCCACGCCGCCCGCCACCACCACCGCGCTGTTCTCCCGGATGTCCCGGACCACGCCGGACAGATAAGCAATCATCGCGCTCAGTGTACATTCTGCCCGGAACAGAAAAGGTGGCGGTGGGCAGGGGTGGCCCGGTGGGTGCTGGCCTTTACCCCTGGGCGCGTGGAGCCGGGCGCAGGCTCAGGGCCAGCAGGGCCGCGGCCATCACGGCAGCCAGGGCCGACCCCGCCGCAAAGCCCTGCGCCTCGTGCCCGGCGGAAGACACCAGTACCAGTGGACTGAGAAACTGGCCCAGAAACACCGCGCTGCTCATGCCGGCCGTGACCCGGCCGCGCCACGCAGGGGGCGTGAGGTCGGCCAGCCAGGTGTACAGGTTGGGGAAAATCAGGCCGCCGCCCAGCCCAGCCACCAGCAGCCCGGCCTCCACCACACCCAGCCCCGGCGCACGAAACACCAGCAGCCAGCCCAGCGCCACCACGGCCATGCCCAGCCCGGCCAGGCGCCGCGCGTCAAAGCGCCCGGCAAAGCGCGAAAAGATCAGTGCAGTCACGGCCGCCATCAGGGTGGAACTGCCCAGCATCAGGCCGGTCAGGCCGGGTTCAGCGCCCAGGGCGCGCAGCAGAAAGGGCCCCTGCGCGGGCATGAGGTAGAACACGATCATGTACCCCAGTGCCAGGGCGTAAACCACCGCAATGGCGCCCCAGCGCGGCGCGGCCTGGGGGGCGCTGCCTGCTGCCGCCTGCCCGGGAACGCCACGCGGCAGGCGCAGCACCAGCGGCAGCAGCAGCGCGGCGGCCAGATACAGCGCAAACGGCGCGCGCCAGTTCAGGGCCGCCAGCACGCCGCCCAGCGGCAGCAGCACTGCGCCCCCAAAGCTGGTAAAGGCCGCCTGCTGACCCAGAAAGCGCCCCCGCCCGGGCCCGCTGAACAGGTCGTTGACCAGCGCGCCCGCCGCCGTCATGGTGCCGGCCACGGCCAGGCCCAGCACCACGCGCCCCAGCAGCACCTGCCCCAGGCTCTGGGCCACAAGCCCGCTGGCACCGCCCAGGGTGTACAGCAGCAGGGCCCCCAGCAGCACCGGGCGCCGACCGATACGGTCGGCCAGCACGCCACTCAGGGGCGCAGAAATGGCAATCACCACCCCCAGAATGGTCAGTGCCAGCTTGGTCAGCAGCGCGGCGTTCGGGGTATCGGCAAAGTGCGCCTGCATGGCGGGCAGCGCCGGGGCAATGGTGGCGCCGGACATCACTGTCAGGGCCGCCAGCAGCAGCAGCGTGGCCTGCGTCAGGCGGTCTGGGGCCGCGCGATTGGGCGCGGCGGGGGCAGGGGAGAGGGCCGTCATGGCTCTATCTTAGCTTTGAAAAGTCAATTGGTTTATTTGAACAAGCCGCCGGGTGGGTGGTCGGGCGCAGGGTGCTTGGCCGATGTGCTTGAGTGGAGGGCATGGTAACCCTGCGCCCTGCCCGCGAAGCTGACCGCGCCGCGCTGTACCGCATCTGCCTGGAAACCGGCGACAGCGGCCAGGACGCTTCCGGGCTGTACGCCGATCCGCAGCTGCTGGGCCACATTTACGCCGGGCCCTACCTGAGTTTTGCTCCGGACTGTGCTTTCGTGCTGGAAGACGCTGCTGGCGTGGGCGGCTACGTGCTGGGCGCGCCGGACACCGCCGCCTTTGAAGCCACACTGGCGCGCGAGTGGTGGCCGGCCCTGCAGGGGGTCTATCCAGAACCCCTTACCCCGCCGGAAGCCCGCACCCCCGACGAGCGCCTGATCTGGCTGCTGCACCACCCCCGCCGCACCTCGCAAGCCCTGCTGGAGCGCTATCCGGCCCACCTGCACATTGATCTGCTGCCCCGCGTGCAGGGGGGTGGCCGGGGCCGGGCCCTGATGACCACCCTCCTGCACGCCCTGCGCGTGGCTGGCTCGCCCGGCGTGCATCTGGGGGTGGGCGAACGCAACACGCGGGCCCAGGGCTTTTACCGGCACCTGGGCTTCGAGGAACTGGGCCGCTCGCCGGGCGCGGTGACGTTTGGTCTGCGCCTTTAGAGCATTTGTCATAATGAAGGTATGAAAGCGGTGGGCGGGCGAGGGTATGGGCTGGACTTGCGGGAACGCATCGTTCGTGCTGTGGCGTCCGGTGGAAGCGTTCACCTGGTCGCCCAGCAGTTC